>JAIRPM010000027.1 GCA_031257075.1 Spirochaetaceae bacterium | reverse complement strand
GGCATTACGGCCAATCCGGTGATTATGCAGTTTATCATCATTCTGCTTTTGGTAACCTGCGGTATGTTCATCGAAACAACGGTTATTGCGCTGCTTTTAACGCCGATACTGCTGCCCGTTGCCCGCGCCGCCGGCGTAGACCCCGTGCAGTTCGGCCTTGTAATGATGACCGTTACCACAATGGGCATTATGACGCCGCCTGTCGGCATTGCGCTGTACACAACATCGTCCATTATGGGCTGCAAGCCGGAGGAAACGGCCAAACAAACGCTGCCCTTCATTGTTGCCGTAGTTGCGGTTATTGTGCTGTGCGTGTGCTTCAAGGACCTGGTGCTTTTCATCCCGAATTTGATTTTTGGAAAGTAGGTAGAACGCGCCGGCGTGCGGGGGCGGCCGGCGGAATTACAGAAGCGTTACCGGGTCTACATCCGTTTCCAGGTATACACGCGGGTCGGCATTGCGGGAAAAGTCATTCATTGCAAGGCGCGCGGCGGCGTGGAGCGTTGAGGCACGTTGCCCGCGCAGGATGATGTGCCGGCGGTGTTTGCCGTTCAGCAGGCTAATGGGACATTCCGCCGGCCCAAGAATGTCCGCATCAGGAGGAAGGCGCGGCGCAATGCACTTGTAGAGCCGTACCGATTCGGCGGCTACACGCGCTTCGTCCGCGCCCCGTATCACCCAGCGTATAAGGCGCGTCCAGGGCGGAAAGCCGAGGTCGCGCCGCGCCGCCAATTCGGCCTTGTAAAAACCTTCCAAATCGAGAGCGCAGGCGCGGGTAATAGACGGGTCGTTGGGGCGCAGCGTTTGCACAATTACTTTGCCATCCGGGAAAAAGCGCCCCGCCCGCCCCGCAACCTGCACCAACAGGCTAAACGTGCGTTCCGCAGCGCGGAAATCAGGCATAGAAAGGCCGGTGTCGGCAAAGACCACACCGACAAGCCGAACACCGGGAAAATTCAAACCTTTGGCTACCATCTGGGTGCCCAGCAGAATGTCCACCAATCCTTCGCGGAATTCTAGGAGCGTCGTTTCCAGCGTATTCCCCGCTACCGCCGAATCCGCGTCCAGGCGGCGGACATGCAGGTCGGGAAAAACCGCCTTCAATTCTTCCTCGATAAGTTCGGTGCCAAAGCCGGTGAATCCCGCTTCCAGCGAGCCGCATTGCGGGCACGATTCCGGCGGCGCGGCACGGTAGCCGCAGTAATGGCATTCGGCATAGCCTTTGGCTTTATGCCATGTTAACGATACGGAACAGCGCTTGCAGGTCAATTCAAAGCCGCACCGGGGACAGTGGTAAAAGTAGGCAAAACCGCGCCGGTTCAAAAAGAGGATGGTTTGCCGCCGCGCCGCCGCCGTTGCCCGAATTTCATCCTTGAGTTCGCGGGAAAGGCAGCCCCGCGTTCCCGCAAGGCTTACGATTTTGATTTCGGGCAGCCGGCCGCCGGAAAGCCGGCGCGTCAGGTTCAGCCGGTACAGGCGCGGCTTGCCATTGCCGTCTTTTTCTTCCATAAGCCGCCATGCTTCGGCTGACGGTGTGGCCGACCCCATAAGCAAGACCGCCCCATGCCGGGCGCAGCGGCGCATAGCAACTTGCCGCGCATGGTAACGGGGATTGCTGCCGCTCTTGTATGAGCCGTCATGTTCTTCATCAATGATGACCAGCCCCAAATCGTGTACCGGCGCAAAAACCGCGCTCCGCGGCCCCAGAATTATACGCGCCTCTCCACGGCGTATCCGCATCCATTCGTCAAGTTTTTCACTTCCCGTCATACCGGAATGGAGCAGGGCCGCTTGGCTGCCAAAACGCCGGCCAAGCGCTTCCGCCGTCTGTTTAGTAAGAGCAATTTCCGGCACAAGATATATAACCGGACAGCCCGCCGCAAGCGCCGTCTCTGCCGCCCGCAAAAAAACTTCAGTTTTCCCGGAACCGGTAATCCCATGCAGATAAAACATGGTTTTTTGAGAAGGCGCTCCGTTGGCAGCCCCTTTGCCGGCGAGCGCCGCTTCTATCATAGCAAGCGCTTCTTCCTGTTCATTCGACAAGACGAGCGGCGATTGTTTCAGGTTCTGGTCAAAATCATCATCGCTAAAAGACGAATACCCTACGGTGCGCCGTCCCGATGGGAGCATGGCAGCAAGCGATTCGCCCTGGGCGCAAAAATAGTATTCGCTCATCCATTGCGCGTTATCAATTTCTTCGCTGCCAAACAGCGGTTCTTTATCAACGAGCCGGATAAGCGCTTTGATTTTACCGGTTTCAAAAAGAGCGCCGCCGCTGCCGGCAGGAAGCGCTTCGTGTTCGCCTATAATGTAGCCGGTAAGTTGCCGCTTTCCAAACGGAGCAAGCGCTCTCCGCCCCCGGTATCCGCCCGCAGGCAGGTTTTCGGCTCCCGCCGGCGGTACATAAAACCAACTTTGGCGCAGCGGCAAATTAAAAAGCACTTCAAGGTACACGGAAGCATTGTACCGTAATTTTACGCTTTGGGAAAACGCCGGTTAATGCATAAATTACAAGCCCATATAAACGCCGATAAGCGTCAATCCCGCGCCCAGCCATTGCGGAATACTAAGGCGGTCGTCCATTAGGAAAAATCCGGCGACAATGGTAACAACAGGGATTAAATTGATGAATAAAGATGATGCCGCCGCGCCAAGTTCTTCAAGCGCGTAAGCATAGAAAACATAACAAAACGCCGAACAGACCACCGCTAAAAACAAAAGGTGCAGCCAAACAACAGCCGGCGGCGTAAAGAGCGAGACCGGCGCGCGGCATATTTCGGCTATGCAGAATGGAATAAAGCCTATAAATCCAAAGAATGTCTGCCAAAAAACAATTTTTATATACGAAGCGCGGTTGAATAAACCGCGTGTAAGAAAGCAATAGGCCGTCCAGCAGCATGCCGCTCCTGTCATAAAAAGATAGCCCAAAACATCGCCGCTCATGGCTATGCCTGCGCCGGAAACCATAACGACACCTAGTATTGAAATAAAAGCACCCGCCCATTGCCGCCTTTTTATTCCGCCGCAGTGTGCGCCGGCGAGTTTTAACCAGACCGATTCACAGAGCATAACAAGTACAGGAATTGCCGCCGTAAAAATAGCCGCTTCCGAAACGCTGATTCGCGCAATGCCGTTGTTTTCAAACACAAAATAAAGGCTAATGCCGGAAAACCCGGCAAGCGCCAACACCAACAGGTTGCCGGCTGAAAGGCGCTTTCTTTGAAAAGCCGGGTGTTTGCGCCGCCGCCCGCGCCGCTCATCCCATATCTTTACAGGAATTAAGAAAACTACCGCCCAAGCGTTCCGCAAAAGTCCGAGCATCGAGGGTGAATAGGAGGCAAGCGCCCTTTTGGTAGATAAAAAGGAAAATCCCCAAATAACAACAACCGCAACAAGCGCGATAAACGGTTTTACCTTTATGTTCATAATGGGATTTTAAAGCATTTTTACAATTTTGATAAAATGCTCTACATTCTGCCGATGTCGAGCGCTTTTTGGAACATGGTTTTACTGCCTTCGATGATAGACGCATTCGCTTCGTAAGCGCGGCTTGCGGCAATCATATCGGTCATTTCAGTAACAATGTCTACATTAGGCATTTCCACATACCCCACCCGCTCACCGCTCTTTATCGCGTCAGGATGTGTGGGGTCATACACTAGGCGCGGCGGCGCGTTGTCTTTTTGTATTTCACTTATGCGCACCCCTCTGCCCACGCCGCCGTCCATGCCATCCGGCAAAAACGGGCTGCGCCAGTATGCTTGACTGGTAATAGGCCGCATTATTACGCGGCTGCGCCGGTACGGGCCTCCGTCTGCTGTCCGCGTTGTTGATACATTTGCAATATTGTCGGCAATAACATCGGTGCGTTTGCGTTCGGCGCTCATACCGGTCGCCGCTGTATTAATAGCGCTAAATAATCCCATATATAAATTCCTTTAACAGGAGAGGCAAGCCTCTATCTCAGTACGCTATTCACTTGATTAAAGTGAAAAGAAGCCGAATTCGCCAAAAGCGAGTACATCATTTGGTTTTGCACCCACAGTTGCATTTCCTGTTCCGCATCAACATTGTTGCCGTTGTTTTTCGATGTTGATAAATAGTCCAATGTACGGCGTGGGCGCACATCACGATAATCGAGCGGATTATAGTTTGAAATATGGCGCGGGTCGGTAAGTTTATGCTCCACAAGCGGTCGCTGCGATTCGCTGTCCAGCGCTTTGCGCAGCGCCGATTCAAAGTTGACTTCCTGCCGTTTGAAATTCGGCACTTCGGCGTTAGCGATATTATTGGCTATTACCGAACCGCGGATACTTGCAGTATCCATAGACCGGTGAATTAAATCAACTGTTTTGGAAAATCCGTTCATATTCCCTCTCCCTTAACTTTACTATCGGAACATACGAAAAGGGACTTTAGGGCAGTGCTGATTAAAGTGACTCTAATCAACGCTGCATACCGGTTTTAGCGCTTTGCCAACTTTTCCAGCGTTTCACGTATATAAAAGGCTTTTTCTTCCAAACCGATTTTGCCGGTATTCAAAATGATTTCGTTGGGCGCTTGAGAGTCAAGCCGTACCGCTCCGCCCGATGTTTTTATCAAGCGCAGCAGCGCGTCAACATTAATCCTATCGGCGGTGTTGAACGTAATGCGCGCCCTGCCGTCTTTTTCTTTGAGGCGCAATACGGAAAGTTCGCGGCAAATAATGCGAATTTCGGCGAGGGCAAAAAGGCTTGCCGCTTCTTTGGGCGGCGGGCCGAAACGGTCGGTAATTTCCAGCGCAAGCGCGTCAAGTTCCGGCGCGGTTTTAACGGCGGCAATTTTTTTATACAATTCCATTTTTTCCTGCGCTGTTGATATATACGAATCCGGGATATAGCCTGAATACTCCAGTTCCAGCAATACCGCGTCTTCCGCTTCATAATCTTCGTTCTGCAGTTTTGCGATAGCCTCATCCAGCAGGCGCGTATACATATCAAACCCAACTGAATAAATATTGCCGGATTGTTCGCGTCCCAAAAGATTGCCCGCACCTCGTATTTCCATATCTTTGAGCGCTATCTTGAAGCCGCTCCCCAATTCTGTAAAGTCAGAAATAGCCTGCAGCCGTTTCATTGCCGTCTCGCTGAGTGAACGGGTGTCAGGATAAAACAAGTATGCATACGCAATACGGTCGCTGCGGCCGACACGCCCCCGTAGTTGATATAATTGAGATACCCCATACATATCAGCGCGGTCAATAATTATTGTATTCACATTGGGAATATCAATGCCATTTTCTATAATAGTAGTTGAAACAAGTATATGAAAACCGCCATGTATAAAACGGCGCATCACATCTTCCAGTTCGTCTGCGTTCATTTTGCCATGTGCCGTCTCACAGAGCATTTCCGGCAGCAAGCGCTGTAAACGGAGGCGGGTGTCATCAAGCGTTTCTATACGGTTATGCAGATAAAACACCTGTCCCCCCCGTTCAACTTCGGTGCGTACCGCTTGTGCAATGTGCCTGTCATTAAATTCTTCTATTACCGTTTGTATTGGATGGCGGTTGCGCGGTGCGGTCGCTAATATGCTCATATCGCGTATTTTTAACAAACTGACATGAAGCGTACGCGGAATAGGCGTTGCGGAAAGTGATAAGCAGTCAATGTTATGTTTTAATTCTTTTAAGCGTTCTTTATCTTTTACTCCAAACCGCTGTTCTTCATCAATCACCATAAATCCCAAATTTTTGAACTGTACATCTTTTTGAATAATACGGTGCGTTCCCAGGACAATATCTATTTCGCCGTCAGCGATTTTTTTGAGCGATTCCCGTATTTCTTTAGGTTTTACAAACCGCGAAAGCATCGCAATACGCACGGGAAACTGCGCGAATCGTTCTTTCATCGTCTGAAAATGCTGTTCGGCAAGTATCGTAGTGGGGGCAAGAAAAGCGGCCTGTTTGCCTCCCATTACGGCCTTGAAACAGGCACGGACGGCGATTTCCGTCTTGCCATAGCCGACATCGCCGCAGACAAGCCTGTCCATAGGAGAAGGCGACTCCATATCCGCCTTTATCTCTTCGATACAGCGCAGTTGGTCGGGCGTTTCTTCGTAGGGGAATGCAGCCTCAAACATAGCCTGCCATTCGCTGTCCGGCGGGAACGCGAATCCGGCCTGCGCCTTGCGTTTGGCGTAAAGCGCGAGGAGTTTTTTTGCCAGTTCTTCCGCCGCAGCCCGCGCCCGTGCTTTTCGGGCATTCCATGCTTTGCCGCCAAGTTTGTCAAGTTTTGGAGCATCGCCTTCGTTTCCAATATAGCGCTGAATTAAATTTACCTGTTCTATTGGTACAAAAATAAATTCATCATCATCATATAATAATTTGATATAATCACGTTCATTGCTCAGCGCCTTTATACGGTCAATGCCCTGAAAAAGGCCTATGCCGTAATTTACATGTACAATATAATCGCCCGGATTCAATTCAACAAAGGTATCTATAGCGGCGCTGCGTGCCTTGGAAAGGCTGCGCGGCTTTTTTTCTTTCCGGCCGAATATTTCATTTTCTGTAATAATAATTTCTTTACATTCAGTAAACGCAAATCCCTGTGAAAGCGGGAATGTTTTAACGGCAGTCAAATCCGAAACCTGCGCGTCAGATTCTTGTATATGCAGAATAGAAGATATACGCGCCGCCTGCGCATCTGTTTCCGCCGCCAGAGTAATGTGCCACCCTTCGGTTACAAGCCTTGTCAATTCTTCTTTCAAAAAATTGATATTGCCAAAATAACTCTGCGGCGGCTGTACCGGCATATCAATCTTGAGTGTATATTTATTTGGTACATCAATATTTACAAATGAAATTGAATTTTTACACTGCGCGGAAAGCGCCTCCCACTCAAAAAAAATGCGTTCAGGACGCGGTACAGGCCGGACACTTTTCGCGTTTAAATATAAATTCTGCGCTTCCCTGTTCAGCGCGTCACTTGCGTTGTCAAGCCGTTCCCGTTCAATGAATATAGTCAGCGGTTCTTCGGCCAGCGGCGTGCCAAAATAATCAAGCAGTGATGAACGTGTTTCAAAAGCAAGCGGGAATAATTCTTCCTCTCCTATAAGTGTTTTTTTTGTTATTAGCGTATCAATAATTACATTGACATCGTATTGTTTTATTTCATCACATTCACACAAATTCCGGTACAGCGTTTCGATGCGGTCATCCGTCCATACCACTTCTTTGAGCGGAAAAAGCAGGCATACATCCGTGTCGCGTTTGCCGCCCTGGTCTTCCGTATCAAATTGTTTTATTGACTCTATAGTATTAAAATCAAACAAAATGCGGTACGCAAAATCTTCACCCGATGGAAGCACATCAAGCACCTCGCCCCGCAGTACAAATTCATGCTTTAATTGCACACGGTTTACCCGCGTCCAGCCCCATTCAGCAAGTTTCGCGGCAATTTTCTGCGGGTCAACCGTATCCCCCTTGTGCAGCGCCAGCACATTTTCATGCATATACGCAGGCGGCGGCAATGGCGAAAGAAAAGCGCGTTGGCTTGCAAGGATAACCGGCTGCTGTCCAGCGGCATTCGAGATGGATAACGCCGACAACAAAGCAGCCCGCACTCCGAATACGGTTGACGCGGGGCCCGCCTCGTGGTAAGGGACAGTCCCCCACCATGGGAAAATCTTTGCGCTTACATCCAGTGCCGACAGGTCTTGTTCCATAGAGCGCGCATCACGTTCTGTAGGAAGCACTACAAGCACGGGCTGCGAGCGCGTTATCAAACGGAGGAGAACTGCGGGAAGGGAGCCATAAACGTTGGAAACGGCTGTGTTATTATTGCCAACGCCGCAAACAGTTTGCAAAAACCGCGAAACCGAAGGCGCTGCGGCCAGCACCTCAAGAGCACGGTCAAAAGGATGCATCGGTGTATTATAACAACAAAAAACGGTTTGTTATAAGAGGCTGCGCGTTGCGTGCGCTTGTTGAAAGAGGGCTGTGCGCGTACAATAAGGCTTGATGAACATTTTGGAGACACTTGCCGAAAACGCGCGCAGGCGTGTGGAAAAAGCCAAAAAAATATGTTCCCATGATGAACTTACGCGAAAAGCACGGGAAGCAGGAATTTTTGCGGGCGGAACGTTCCCTTTTGAAAAGGCGCTTTCCGGCGCGGGTATGGCCTTCATTTGCGAAATAAAGCGGGCATCTCCGTCAAAAGGCGTTATTGCGGCGGATTTTTCCCCTATGGAAATTGCCCGCGCCTATGAAAAAGCCGGCGCTGACGCAATTTCTGTACTTACCGAGCCGGATTATTTTTTGGGCAATGACGATTATGTGCGCGTCATTGCGCCGGCTGTCTCCGTGCCGGTGCTGCGTAAAGATTTTACGGTAGATACGTATCAAATTTATGAAGCGCGAATTTTAGGCGCGTCCGCGGTGCTTCTTATCTGCGCTCTGCTGGATACGCCGGTTTTAGCAGAATGTATCCAATGCGCGGCAAGTCTTGGGCTGTCGGCGCTTGTTGAAGCGCACACGGAAGACGAAGTTCATTCTGCGCTAAAAGCCGGCGCTCGTATTATAGGTGTAAACAACCGCAATCTGAAAACGTTTGACGTTGACCGCGGAATAAGCCTGCGTATGCGCCGCCTTGTTCCTCCCGGCATCCTTTTTGTTTCCGAAAGCGGAATCCAAAATGCCGGAGATATAAGCGAATTGTCCCGCGCCGGTGTGAACGCTGTTCTTGTAGGCGAAACGCTTATGCGCGCTCCTGACAAGGCCGGAGCGCTTGCCCGGTTGCGAGGCGGCCTGTGAGTTCTATCAAAATAAAGATTTGCGGCCTTTTCCAGGAACAAGATATTGACTTTGTCAATGAAGCGCGCCCCGATTATGCGGGCTTTGTCTTTGCTCCAAGCCGCCGGCAGATTTCACCGCAGACAGCGGCGGCATTTCGTGCCCGCCTGAACAGCGGTATTGTACCGGTCGGCGTTTTTGTCAACGCGCCGGCAGCGGAAATAAACGCGCTTTACCGTAACGGGATCATAGCCGCCGCCCAACTGCACGGCGGGGAAAGCGCCGCTTTTATGCGCGAACTAAAATCGCTTTGCGGCATTCCTATTATTCAGGCTATAAAAAGCCGCACCCTGGAATCTGGCACGGTTTGCGGCGCAGATTCCGGCGCGAACCGTGCCGGAATTTGTGTTCCAGAAGCGGATTTTGTGCTTTTTGACGGCGATATCCCGGGAACAGGCAAGGTTTTTGATTGGAATTTGTTAGCCCGAACCGAAACTGAGAAACCATGGTTTCTAGCCGGCGGAATAAACGAACAGACGATAGACAAGGCGCTGGCATTACGGCCCTTTGGCATAGATGTTTCAAGCGGGGCGGAAAGCGGCGGCGTTAAAGACCGTAAAAAAATCATACACCTTACGGCAAAGGTTAGGGCAGCGCTTGTTTCGGAATAAAGCCCGTAAGATCTAGTCTAAATCCGCAATACGTTTAGCGACAATGCCTTCAAAGTCGCCCAGTATATCCTGATACAATTTTTGCAGGGAAACATTTTGAACCTGAACGATACATGCCTTGCCGGTACTGAATAGTTCGGGCGTGTCTATGCCGAGCGCTCCGGCTATCTTTACCAGCATTTGAGTTGAGGGAAACTTTTTGCCGATTTCTATCATTCCGATGTGTGTGGTAGAGGTTCCTGCCTTTTCGGCAAGGTTTTCCTGCGAAAATCCCCGCAATTTCCGGTATTCCTTGATGTTTTTTGCCAAAAGTTCGCGTATATCAGTCATAAAATGGTTATCAACGATAAGATTGTTTTTTTATACTTTATCAACCATAGGGTATTGACAATAATCTTATGAATTATATATAATCAATTAGATTGTTTTTCTGCTTGCCTACAAAAATCCAACAATGCCGGCGCGTGCATTGCTTTTGCTTTTGCTTTTGCTTTTGCTTTTACGCTGGATTTTGGGCATTCTGTTTGGAATGCGAATATTGATGGGAAGGGTGAGGAACGTATTTTGCGGTCAGTGTACGGACAGAATTGCTCTCAAAAGCGCTCCCTCACGTTTTCCTACAACCTATGGTTGCCATAGTAAGGAGTTAAAATGGCAAAAAAAATTATTTTCCTGTTGATAGTTTCAGTGGGACTTGTAAGCAGCGGATGTGCTACCTACTCAACGGTAAACGGGGTACAGACACCGCTCGGGGTGTATACTTCCGCCAGTATAAACGGCAAAGACAAAACTATCGCTAGTTACAGCATTATCTTGGGTGCGATAACCGCCGGTTATGAAGACTTTCTGGAAAAAGTCAAAGGTAAGGATATCGATATAATCGATACCAACTATTTTGGGTTTTACAGAGAGGTAAAAGCGGTAGCCAAAAGATAGCCCTGCCCTGAATGTCCGCTCATGCCGGCACTCTATCGGCATACTGTCCGGGGCGGATTATTCAAAAACTGTTTTAAGACAGCGTTGTGTTTATGTGGCATCGGCTTGGGATAGGGGCGGCAATGCCAACGCCAATACTTCCGCAAAAGTTTCCACCGGATGGAATGTAATACCGCTTTTTACGTTTTCTGGAATTTCATCAAGGTCGCGCAGATTTTGTTTGGGTATGATAATATGTCTAGCCTTGTTACGCTGCGCCGCGACTGTTTTTTCTTTTAACCCTCCTATCGGCAGCACTTGCCCTGTGAGAGACAGTTCTCCGGTCATTGTTAGGCAGGGCGTAATAACACGTTCGGTAACGAGGCTTATAAGGGCGATGGCCATAGTGATACCGGCTGACGGGCCGTCTTTGGGTGTAGCCCCTTCAGGTATGTGCAAATGGATGTGGTTGCGTTCAAACCATTTGGCTTTTATACCAAAGTGTTCTGACGTTGTTTTCCGCGCCACAGTAAGCGCGATTTCCGCCGATTCTTTCATTACATCCCCCATTTGACCGGTGAGCGTAAACCCGCCCTTGCCCGGCACAGAAGTTGCCTCGATGACAAGCGTATCGCCGCCCATACTTGTCCAAGCCAGCCCCAGCGACATGCCGGGACGGTCGGCTTTTTTGTAAACGCCTTCCGGGAACAAGGGCTTGCCGAGATATTTTTCGATAAGAGCCTTGTCGATAATGAAGTTGCCGTCACTGTTTTCAGGGGGGGGAGGGGCTGTAGGTTCCGCCTTTTTATTGCCGGATTTTTTCACGCCAAATTCTACTACAACGCCTTCCTGTATTTCCACGATTCTTTTTGCTATTTTGCGGTGTATCTTATCCATGTTTTTTTCAAAATTGCGCACCCCGGCTTCACGCGCATAGCCATTGGCAATAAACAAAAGCGAGTCTTTGGTATATTTGACTTGATTTTTTTTCAGGCCGTTTTTTTCAAGGCTCTTGGGCAGAAGGTAATGCCTGGCAATTTCAAGTTTTTCAGTATCAATATAGCCGGGCAGTTCAATGATTTCCATGCGGTCAATGAGGGGGAGGGGGATAGTGTCCAATGTGTTTGCGGTAACAATAAAAAAGATATGCGATATGTCAAATGGCAAATCAAGGTAATGGTCGCGGAAACTGACATTCTGTTCAGGGTCGAGCACTTCAAGCAGGGCACTTGCCGGGTCGCCCGAATAACTGGCGCTCATTTTATCGATTTCATCGAGCATAAAAACCGGCGATTTTGTTTTGACAACTTTGAGGCCTTGTATAATTTTACCCGGCATAGCGCCTATGTACGTACGGCGGTGGCCTTTGATTTCCGCTTCATCGCGCATACCGCCCACGGAAAACCGGTAGAATTCTTTGCCGAGTGCCCGCGCAATGGAACGGCCTACCGAAGTTTTTCCTACACCGGGCGGCCCTAACAGGCAGATGATAGAACCGGCGGGGGCTTTTGCCGCGCCGGCGCTGCCCGTCCGAAGCTTGCGCACGGCCAAGTATTCAATGATGCGGTTTTTCACGTCTTTCAGGCCGTAATGGTCTTTTTCCAGAATAGCAGCAGCGCTTTTCAGATCAAAATGCTCAGGTTCGGGGCCGCCCCAGGGAAGAGCGGCAATCCAGTCGAGGTAGTTGCGGATAATGGCGAATTCAGGCGAATGCATATCTACCATGCTGAATTTTTCCATTTCCTCGTCAACGATAGATTTTATTTCGCCCTCAAAATTAAAACTATCGAATTTTTCTTTTAAGCGTTTATAATCGGTAGTTTTTGCATCAGCATCCTGCCCTAATTCTGTTTTTATTGCTTTTAATTCTTCTTTTAAAAAATATTCACGCTGGTTTTTTTCAATTTTTTCATTTATTTCCCGTTGAATTTTTTGTTGAATTCGCATGATGTCTTGTTCTTTTTTGATATATATCAAAACTTGTTCCATGCGTTTGCGTACATTCAAGGTCTCCAAAATTTTCTGCTGTTTTTCTTTGTCGATATTCAAAATGCTTGTGATAAAATCGGCTATTTTTCCGGGATGGTCGATGTTTATCATGTTAAGGCGCATGTCTTCGGAAAACAGCGGATTGTTTTCTGATATGACTTTCATTTCGGTTATGAGCGCGCGGATGAGCGCTTTTGCGTCACTCGATGTATCGTTGGCATCTTCGTAGTATTCAACGGCGGCTATCATCGGATTGGAATCGCTGAGCGCTTTTTTTATTTTGAAACGCTTAATAGTTGATATAAAAATATTGACACCGCCATCTGGCAGGTTAATTTTTTTTACGATACGCGCTACCGTGCCGGTTTTGTAGAGGCCGGAAATAGTTTGTTTTTCTTCTTCGTTTTTTATCAGCACAAGGCCAATAAGCGCATCTCCGGCTACAACCGCTTCTATCATTTTTACTTCCGGCGGAGTGCCTATCAAAATAGGCGTAAAAATGCCGGGGAAAATAGGCCTGCCGCTAAGAGGAACAAGCGGCAGCCGCTGCGGTAAAATTTGGTCGATGGGGATTATCTGGTCAGCCATGGTTTATTGTAATGAATTCCTCTTTTGTACATAGAGCGTTTACCCTGCGGTCGAATTGTTCGGTAGGCACCTCGTCTACAATTTCACAAGCCATACACATAGCGCAAACGGCAGAATCGGGGCTTGCCGCAAATAGTTTCTCGTAAAAGCGGTCATAGTAGCCCTTGCCGCGCCCCATACGGTTGCCTTTGCGGTCAAAGGCAAGTCCCGGAGAAATGACAAGCGCCGCCCCTGCTTCCGGGTTGAAGGCATCCTCTTCGCGGCCGGCCGGCTCGCGGATGCCAAAAGACCCCGTAACCCACGATGATTCGCCGGCGCTTACGCGGAAAAAGCGCATGCCGGTATCGGATTCAACTTTTGGAGAATAGACTTCTTTGCCTTCGCGAAAAGCGATTTCCAAAAGCGGCGCGGTGTCAATTTCATCCGGCATAGAAAGGTAAATCAGTACACGCTTGTAGTTTTTCCACAAGGCGCTTGCCGCAAGCCGCGCCGCCGCTTGCTTGCCCTCTAAAAGAAATTCCGCAGCGGGAATTTCTTTTAGTTTTGCTTTCATTATCTTGCGTAATTCTTGTTTAGTCATTTACGCTCCAAGTATGAGGTATCGTTAGGGTTGTAACAATACTGGTATTAGTCGCATCAGAAGGCCATGTTTCATCTATTGCGGGAGGGGCTGTTTCCCACCACTGGTACTTTATTTGCCCGCCGTCCGGCCCGGTTTTGGTGCCGGTCTGCTCAATATCATTTGCCTGCCACCACAGTACCGGGAAGGGGTAGCCGGTTATCAGTTTCCATTGCCAATCACGTCCCGCAACCGTTTGGCCGTCCGCGCCGGTACCGGCATTGTTTTCAAATTTCCAGTCAGAGTTCGTGGCAAGCGGCAGCGCCTTGAATTTTGTGTCATTATTCACGAAGTCCGCAAGGTTAAAGCCGGTGCCATTGTATTGGCTGTCGGTTACAGTTGCCAACGCCGTTGGTTGCCCCATCTTGACTCCAGACCATGCGTAATTCAAGTTTGCGTTGTTAGGCCACCGCGCAATACGGCCGTTGAAAACGGTAGTAGGACTGGTTGCTTCCCATGAAATTTCCGGGCCTAAGAATACGTTTCCAGATAGGTATGTTTGGTTTGTAGCGTTGTTCCATCCGGCTATACCGCCGATTTGCCGTTGGCTCGTTACCTGCCCCAGTTGCTTGATAGTCGCCGCCGAGTAGGTGCGCCTAATAAATGAATTGGCATCGTACATATCCCCAACAATACCGCCTGTCCTGCTATAGCCTTTGCCGGTTGTGCCGTTATAGGTTATGGTAAGCGGAGATGCAGCGCCCGGCCCGCTTATGGTAAAACTGCTGCCGGTAGCCTTGCCCCCATGCACCTGGGTAATTTTACCGGTGGAGTAGCAGTCATAAATTCCCCGATTGTTTCCGCCGCCGGTCCACCTGCCCACAATGCCGCCGGTAAACGACCATTGGTCGGCGGTTGTATTGCAATAGAATGCGGTAATAGCCCCGTCATTGTAACAACTGGTTATCAACGTTGTATATCCATTACCGATAACTTCGCCCACTAAACCTCCGACATGACCGGCATAATTAGCGGTACCCTCGTATTCAATATAGACATCCAGCGAATTGGAACAGCGTGTAATTATATTGGTGATGCCGGCGGTATTCTGCCCTAACCGTCCGCTAAGCGTCCCGAACCTCATTGCCTGGGGGTTTTCTATTTTAACTCTGAGCGGCATGCCCGGTTCATTACCGCGTATATGAACATTGGTTATTTCCGCGCCATAATAACAATCTCCGGCAAGGATACCTAGATAGTTGTCTAACGAAGTCGAAAGAGTCATTTGCGCCGACGTGTCAACGATGATATTCAAATCGGCAAACGTTGCGCGGTAAAAACCGTCACTGGAACCATAAACACGGCCAAAAATGCCCATCATATTAAAACTGACAGGCTGTGAATTTGTCAGCCGCAGATTTTTTATCGTATGCCCATTTCCATAGAAATTACCGCAGAATATGTAGTTTTTTCCGCCTCCTCTGCCTATCGGGGTAAAAACTTCACCGCCTGAAAATTCTATATCGCTAAAGAGCATATAACTGCCGTTCAGCGGGAATATGTCGCTGCTGCCTATCTGTTTAAGAATTGATTTGGCATCCAGTCCCCGGTAACTGTCCGTGCCTCCCATAGGAATAACGGCAAGGTTTACCGGCAATTCAACAAATTGTTTGCCGGCCGCCGGCTGGAATATATAGCCCACGCCTACCGCCGCATAGGCAGCCTTGCTCGCGTCATTGGTACAATTGCCCTGTTCATCCGCCCAAAGCGCCATCCCGTTTACAACATGATTTACCCGTACATAGGCGGTGGTATTGTCTTTTATCATTACTCCGATTTTGTCGCCTTTTTGCGCGTCCCAATTCACAGTAAAAGTGTTCTTCCCGGATACGGTGTTGACTGTTTCATCGTACATTTTGACGGCGGCTACCCCGTTTTTTGCGTTGCGCCACAAACCGATGTGAACCTGTCCGGTTGTTTGCGCTACCGCTTCGAGTATCACTTCCGTAATTTTGCCATCTTCGGGAACTTCATAATCCTGACCGTTTATCAGCCAACTGTTATTTCCGGCGGCGCTGCTCATATCCATAACTTCATCCGGGAAAATGGTGTGCTTATACGGCATATCCGCGGTGGCCGCCGCTTCCGCAACCGCGAATTCTGTCAGAAAAGCAGGCGGATAACTGTAGTGAGGCGCCGCGCCCGATTTCTGAAACACGACACGGTATTTAATACCGCTGGGAAGGCTGGAACCGGTTGCTCCCATAATGGGCAGCGTGAAATACCGGCCTGCCATTGAACCGCCTGTCCAAATTGTGCTGCCTATCACAGTACCTGAAGTGTCGACCGCTTCAACCGCTTTGGCTATCCAGCCCGATTTTTCTGAAGCCGCATAAGCCGCGACATCATTATGGGCCGTTTTGCTGTAATTGCTTCCTTGGAATGCCTTTGAAAGGTTGCCGGTTATACGCCCTGATAGCGTTTTGAGCGTTACTTGGCCTGAAGTGCTGGGGATGTAAGGTTTGATATGGTAAAGGTAGGTATTTGAAATCAATTCTGAACTGCCTGACACCACAATTTCTATCGACATTGCCATATTAAAAGGAACGGATTTTGGGGTTGTTGTTTCGCTTGCCGGAGGAGGGGGGGAATTGCCGGGGCTGTCTTCCGTAGGCACGCCGGGGGTTTCGGGCCATTCCCAAACGCCGGTGCCTTTGTAGGTGCCCCACCAGTTGTTGTCTATTGATATCGTTGCCTTTATGGTTGTCCCCGAAAGTTGCGGTTTTATCCAAAGTATGTCGGCGTTTTGATTCCCTTCCATAGAGAACGTTCTCGGATTGATTTCGTTTGTAATCTTTATATTAGAAAGCCTGCTGGCTATGTTGTCGGACATAACGCTGACTTCGTTCACCAGTTCAAGGATTTCTTCTTTTTGGGTTTCTTCAGGCTTTTCGGTTGAGGGGCTTTTGACGGTAGGCTGCATACAAGCGGTGAGAATCAACACAAGAGCGGCCAACGGCCAAACAGCCGTCCGGCCAAAAAATCCTGCCCATGGCACTATGCGTTTTCGCGCAAATTCGTGTATATGCGCAAATCCTACTTTTTTCATAATACGCCTCTCTCTACCCAATATATAGTAACAAAAAAAAATGATAGGGGCAAGTAATTTCAGTCCGGCGGCAAAAGCATTTGCCCTAAAACCGGTTTTTTGGTATTTTTACTACAATGAAGCGCTTTTTTAGGAAAATAGCACCGGTTTTTCTGGCCTTTGCGGCGGTTCCAGCCGGAGCGGCTGATCTTTACAGTATGCAGGATGGCAACTGGGACGACCCGTCTACATGGAACTCCACGGCAGTTCCGACAGCGACCGATAATGTTGAGATAAATCACACCATAACGCTGAATGCTGCCGCGGACTGCCATGATGTTTCTCTTTACAACGGCAGTCTTACCATCCAAAGCAGCGTTACATTGAACGTCAAGGGCAATATTCTCGTTGCTAACGGAACTCTCATAGGACAGTCATCGAGCAAAATAGAAGTAGACAATACGGGGACATTTACATTCAACAATAACGGTTCTGTCCGGTTAGATGAGTTGGAAATAACTGCCGTCTCTGGGGTACTGCTAACGGGTGGTACTAGCAGCCCTATCGAGGTTTCTATTTTCAAAGCCACTACAAGCGCTCCCGGCGGCGATATACGGCAACTAATCCCCATTATCGCGCCGTTTGGCGGCAGCCTTAAGGTAACGGCATCTGCGGCGACAGGCGCTATTACTATGAGCAATGACAACAATGCCGCGACAAAAATAGCCCTTACCGCTTCCGGTAACATCCAATGGACAAACAATGCCGGCGCAGGCAACACGCTCACCTTGGACGGGGTATCATCAACCAACGGGTCGGTAACGCTCATTGAAAAGACCGGCGATATCCTTGTTGCCGATGAGGTGCGCGCGGCCGGCGATGTTACGTTGAATGTAGGCGGTTCTTTAACCTCAATGGGCCGTAATATCAAGATAAACAGCGATTACGCGGTCGGCAACGTAGTGGAAATCACCGGTACCAACATCCTTTTGGCCGGCAACGTAATAGAGGATAGCGCTGCCTTCTACACAAAGTTAAAATTGAACGGGACAACAGCGAAAATCAGCGGCAATGTAGGAAGCATTAGTGGCAGCCTTGCGCAGTTTGAAGCAGATGCGCAGGTGTTTCTATGGCCAGCCTCGCCTGTGCTTCGTGCTGGAACCCTTATTGTCAACCAGGAAATAAAATTTGAACAGGTATCGATTTCTTCTACCATCTCTACAGATACGCTTACACTGAATAGCGGAGGCCTTATCAATGGAAA
>JAIRPM010000041.1 GCA_031257075.1 Spirochaetaceae bacterium | reverse complement strand
TCTGTTTCCAGAGCGCGGCCGCTTGCTCGTCGCCCTGCTCCCATTTTACCAGCAGTTTGCGCGCGCGCGCCAAAAGATTGCTCTGTGATTCCGCTTCATCCGCCGGAATGTTTTTCTCTTTTATGATACTTTCACATTCGCTTTTTAAGCGTATCGAAAAGCGCACATACCAATCGCCGACAAAATGGTCGCTTTTTTCCCCGACCTTTTCCGGCGTGGAACCCGCGCCTTCATCCATATAAGCCAGCATTGATTTGCAAATATGTATACCTCTGTTGTTGATAATACATACTTTTTGTACTTGGGCGCCGCATGCTTCAAGTATGCGTGAAATACTCATACCCAAAGCGTCATTGCGCAGGTGCCCAAGGTGGAGCGGCTTGTTAGTATTGGGGCTGGAAAATTCAACCATAATTTTTTTGCCGGTAAGCGTGGAAATGCGCCAATAATTTGACCGTGTATCAAAAATACGTTCAAGAACAACACGGGCGGCTGCCATTCGGTCTATGCGTATATTAAGGTAAGGGCCGGCCGCCGTAACTCCAGCTTTGCCGCATTCTTTTTGCAGAAGCGCCGCCGTTTCGGCCGCTATCTGCGCGGGAGACTTGCGTAATTGTTTAGCAAACGGGAAAAGCGCTATGGTTATGTCGCCGAGTGCCGGGTCAGGCGGCGCGGACACGGTAATGTTTTCCGCGCTTATGGTCGCGGCTCCGGCGGCAAGCGCATTGAGTGCGTCTGCGGTTTTTTGTTTCCATAGTGTAACATCATCGAACATGTATGATTTTATACCACATCTTGACTGCCGGCGCAATAAACCGGTGAGCGCGCACAGCCCGGCAAAGAACCGGAACCTGCTGTTGAACAATGCACAGACCGCCGTTATACTGATTATATGTTCAACCTTTTGTCAAAACGGCTTTTGGCTCGCTTGGTTTTTTTTTCCGGCATATTTTTTATGGTTGTAGGAAGCGGTATTCTTATCAGCGCCTATACCGGCGTTTCGCGTCTGCCCATACTTGGTTCCTTTTTGATAATGGGTGCCGGAATTTCGTGCGCGGCGCTCGCTATAAAACTTAACCGGCGTTCGCTGTACCTCTACTTTGCCGTTTTTTCCATTCTTACAGGGCTCTTTCTCTTTTTGTGGGCTGAAGCTGTTATCCCCCTCCCGCTCAACCGCTGCTGGCCTTTTTTGTCACTTTTTGCCGGCCTTTCACAGTTGCCTTCCGGCTTCTACAAACATAAAAAACCCAAAGCGGTTTACATAGTTCCCGCCGTGGCTTTCATTGTTTTGGGCTGTGTTTTGCTCGTTTTTTCATTCCGCCTTGCCCCATTTTCATTCAAACAATTCATACTCAATTGGTGGCACCTGCTCCTTGTTTTGGCGGGATTTCTTCTTGTATTGCTTTCCATCAGCGGTAAGAAAAATTAAAAACGCCTGCTCCGGTAGGGCTGTGGCGCTGAAAATACTGCTTTGTATCAATGGCTATTTAAGCGTTTGTCTTTTTCAAGCGTCGCATCGGCCATCGCGTTTTTTTTTGTAGCAAGCGCCTCGGCGATGCGTTTGTCGGAAACAGCAAGAATTTGCGCGGCAAGAAGCGCCGCATTGATACCGCCGTTAAGGGATACCGTAGCGACAGGTACGCCCGGCGGCATTTGAACGCAGGCAAGCAAGGCATCAAGCCCGTTGATGGCATGGGTGTCGGCGGATGCGCACGGCACGGCGATGACCGGCAGCGTTGTCCGGGCGGCGATACAACCGGCAAGGTGCGCTGCCATTCCCGCAAACGCGATGATTACGCCAAAACCATTAGACCGGGCACCGGCGGCAAACACCGCCAGTTCGTCCGGTGTCCGGTGAGCGCTCAAAATCCGCGCCGTGTATTCAATGCCGAAATCCTTGAGCGTGTCAAACGCTTTTTCCGCGATGGGTAAATCCGAATCGCTCCCCAAAACTATTGCTGCTTTTTGATTAACCATATTTTCTTAAACTAGAGAAGCACTGATTTATTCAACCAAGAATAAATCAGCGGTTGCTTCCCCTGTAGCCGCAAAATTTCAGTCTGCGGCAGGTTCACTATTCTATCCAGCCTTTTAGCTTTTTGTGGGCGGTCTGCAATTGTTCAGAAATCTTGATGTGCTGAGGACACTTTTCTTCGCATTGGCAGCATTCGACACATTGAGAAGCGTCCTGTTTCGCCATTTGGGTAAACATATAAGAACGCCGCGGCTGGTCAAAATTTTCAAAACTCATAGCGTCATTGTAGGTCGAGAAGATGCCCGGAATCTGTACGCCATTAGGGCAGGGCAGGCAGTATTCACAGCCGGTACACGGAATCGATTTAACCGACTGATAATGCTTGCGTACTTTTTCAATGAGGGCTTTGTCTGACGGAGACATACAGTCGGCGACAGCATCATGCGCGGAAAAAATTTCAATATTGTCTTTTAACTGTTCAAGCGTACTTACACCGCTTAAAATACAACTTACCTGCGGATAGTTTATAAGATGACGGAATGCCCATTCGACGGCGCGGCGTTTAATAGGATGCGTGTCATAGAGCGCCTGAACGGATTTGGTTTCTGTGGCCAGACCGCCGCCCCGCAAGGGTTCCATAATGACACAGGCACAGCCTTTGTGCCCGGCTTCGATAATACCTTGTTCACCCGCCTGCATATCAACATCTACAATGTTTTGCTGAATTTGGCACATATCCCAATCGTAATGCCACAGAATTTTATTAAAGCATCCGGCATCGCCATGGTAAGAAAACCCGATGGCTTTGATAAGACCTTCGGCTTTAAACTTTTCCCATTCATTGATAAGTTTGCGTTCTTTGACCGTTGCCCAAGTGCCCGGCTGAATATTATGTATTAGATAGATATCAATGTAATCTGTGCGCAGTTTTTTGAGCGTATTTTCAAGATTACGGCGAATGTCGGATTGCTGAGGCATTGCCATAAGAGGCTGTTTGGTGGCGATTTTGACCCGCGCGCGCCGGCCGCCTTCCGCCAGCGCTTCGCCCAAAACTTCTTCGCTGGTCTGGTGGTGATATCCAAACGCCGTATCAAAATATGTTACGCCATGGTCGGCGGCATAGCGAAGAAGTTCGTACGCTTTTTCACGGTCAACTTTGGCTTTGTCAGAGCCGTCAAAAATTTTGGGCAGACGCATGCAACCTACCCCCAAAAGGGATACCTCATATCCCAACTTTCCATACTTACGGTATTGCATCAGTTGTTTTAATCCTCCATAACAAGGCGCTTACAAACGTTAGGTTTACACGCGCCCATAACTTGTAGTACAACTTTTTAGGTTCTCTGTCAAGAGTGATACCGATTCGCGGAACAGCCGCAAAGTGAAGTTTTGTAAGGCCTCACTTTGTAAGCATATATACAAATTCCCCATTTAACTTCCCTCCAAACATACGTATTGTTTTTAGCCTATCACAAAGCAAGCCGTCATGGTTATACAACGTATGTGCCAAAGGCATGTAACTTTTTTGAGATTGTTTATGCGAAAATTGCTACAAAATAAGAAACTATAGCCGCGCCTGCACCAGTTTCAAGGTGGGGGACGCTTGCGTTAGCGCACCCCTAAACAGGTTGCTACAGCGCGTTCTTTGCCGGGAATTTGTTTGTGGATGGGCCTATTCAAAATGTTTATGCGGCCTTCTATACGGACGGCGAGGGCTGTTGAGCCGCCGCCGTCCAAATTGATGCCGTGTTCCGCGCCTAACGCGCGAAGCAAAAGGCCGGTTTCGGCTTCTGTGGCGCCAACGGTATCAAACCAGCGGCCGTCAATCGCTAACAGATAAAGAAAACGGCTCTCCGCACCCAGACCGGCCGCGCTGCGGGGATGCCGGCCTGAACGCCTAAACACCGCTTCCCCTACTTCGCCGTTTTCCAGCACGGTATAAAAACCGCCCACGGCATTACGTATCGTGCCGACCACTGCCTCTGTCAATGCGCTCTGGCGTACAATAGCCGCCTTCCCATTCTTGTAAAAGACTAGGGCATCATACCCATCCGGCGGCGCAATAAGCGTCCCATCCGCGATAAAAAGCCCGTATACCGCCCGTTCTTCCCCTTCACGGGCATTTACCGGCGAAAATGGCCCTGCGTTGAGAGCCGCCACGCAGCCGTTTGCTTCGGCAAAACTGCTTACATATATCGAATAGATTTTTCCCGTGCCAAGGGGCGGCACTCCGTCCGGCAGCACCGGCGTAACAATAATGCCCCTATCCCTATCGGTAAGGTCAATGCGTACAGCGTAAAATTTCAATTTGGGATGGCGCGTCCGTCCTGCAAGCACATCGATTCCAGCTTGCAGCGGTTTCCATACGGGGAAAAAGCCGCCTATTTCTTCCGCATGAACAACATTTCGTTTCAGGTCTTTTCTGAACGCGGGAATATTCGCGCAGGAAACAAAAAGCGCAAACAGCAATATGGACGCAAACCTCAGCCGGATAAAGCGCGGTTTCATTGGCTTTCACCCAAGTAGGCCTTGCGGACGCGGTCATCATTCAAAAGCGCTTTACCGGTATCTTGCATCGTAATAATGCCGGTTTCCAGTACATACGCATAATCGGCAATATCAAGAGCGGCATGGGCGTTTTGTTCAATTAACAGGATGGTCGTCCCGTTTTTGTTAATTTCACGTACAATGTCAAAAATCATTTTGGAGACAAGCGGGGCAAGACCGAGCGATGGTTCATCGAGCATAAGAAGGCGCGGATTTGCCATAAGGCCGCGGGCAACAGCAAGCATCTGTTGTTCACCGCCAGAGAGAGTACCCGCCGCTTGGCGGCGGCGTTCCTTCAAACGCGGGAAGAGCGTGTAACAACGCTCACGGTCGTTTTTTACACCCGCTTTGTCAAGGCGGCTGTACGCACCCAGTCGCAGGTTTTCTTCAACTGTAAGATTGGGGAAAACCCGGCGGCCTTCGGGAACAAGCACGAGCCCGGCCTGCACGATGTCCTTGGTTTCCTTGCCGGAAATATCCGCGCCGTCCCAGAAAATAGAACCGCCTGACGGTTTTACCAGTCCGGCAATGCTGTTCAACATTGTGCTTTTGCCCGCGCCGTTTGCGCCGATAAGAGTAACGATTTTGCCGTCCGCCACTTCAAGGCCGATACCGCGTAAAGCATGAATACCGCCATAAAAAACCGACAAGCCTTCAAGTTTAAGCACGGGTGCCTCCGGCAGAGGTGTCTTCCACTCCCAGATAGGCATCTATCACTTTTTTGTTTTTGCGAATGTCATCCGGCGCGCCTTCCGCTATGGTAATTCCATAATCAAGCACATAGAGCCGCTCGCAAATTCCCATGACAACTTGCATATGATGTTCAATAAGAAGCACGGCAATGTTAAAACGGCTGCGGATTTCGGTAATAAAGTTCATAAGTTCGGCGGATTCCTGGGGATTCATGCCGGCGGCCGGTTCATCAAGAAGAAGGAGGCGGGGTTCGGTAGCGAGCGCCCGGACAATTTCCAGCCGGCGCTGTTTGCCATAGGGCAGTGATACGGCATCGTCGCCGGCATACCCGGCAAGCCCTACCGCTTCTAAAAGTTCAAAAGCCTTTTCGCGGGCCGCTTTTTCGCGTTTTTGATAGGCGGGCAGATGAAACACCGATTCAAATAATCCGGGGCGTTCACGGAGATTGCAGGCGACAAGCACATTGTCAAGTACAGAAAGGCCATGAAAAAGCCGGATATTTTGAAAGGTGCGGGCAATGCCGCAGGCTGTGATTTTATCCGGCCGGCGACCCTGTAGTTCATGCCCGTTAAAAATAATACGGCCTTTTGTCGGCGCGTACATGCCGGTTATCATGTTAAAGACGGTGGTTTTGCCGGCGCCATTAGGGCCGATTAAACCGACAATCTCGCGCTCGTTTACGGTTATCGAAAAACCGGAAACCGCTGTCAGCCCTCCAAATTGCATTGTTACGTTTTCAGTTCTGAGCATTGTACTATCCGTATAAATTCCGCGGCGGACGGCGCTTCAAAAAACGCCGACCCTGCGACCAGTACATCAGCGCCCTTGTGCCGCGCGGCGGATGCGTTATCCGCCTTGATGCCGCCGTCAATCGAGATGAGGTAGGGCAGATTTTTTTCCCGCCGGATTTCCTTTAGCCGTTCAACTTTGTCGAGACATTCAGGAATGAGCGCCTGTCCGCCTACTCCCGGGTTTACCGTCATTACCAGAACAAGGTCAACGAAAGGCAAAATACATTCAAGGGCGGAAACCGGCGTTGAAGGTACAAGCGAAACACCCGCCTTTAATCCCAGCGCTTGTATGTCTCGCGCTAAACTATGGCTGTGAACGACTGTTTCGATATGAAAGGTGAGCAGATTTGCTCCCGCTTTGGCAAAATTATCAAGTTGGGAACGCGGATTTTCTATCATCAGATGAACATCGAGCGGCAAACGGGTAATAGCGCGAATATCCGCTACCATTTTTGCTCCAAACGTGATGTTGGGCACAAAATGCCCGTCCATAATATCAATATGAATCCAATCCGCTCCGCTGCGCTCTATGCGGGAAACCGCGTCCCCTATACGGGTAAAATCGGCGGCCAGTACCGAAGGCGCGGTTATTGCCCTTTCCGCAGATGCCTGTTCACAATGTTCACTCATGTAAATTTTTCCCCCGGTAACGGGCAATTGCCGCGGCATCCTTATCCCCGCGTCCTGACAAACATACAATAATAGCCTTATCCCGCTTGAGCGTAGGCGCGAGTATGCGGGCATGGGCTAGAGCATGAGCGCTTTCAATCGCGGGGATTATCCCTTCGGTACGGGCAAGGTATTCAAAGGCGGAGACGGCTTCTTCATCGGTAACGGGTACATATTCGGCACGGCCGCTGTCATGAAGGGCGGCATGTTCAGGGCCTATACCCGGATAGTCAAGGCCTGCCGATATTGAATAGACCGGCGCGATTTGGCCTTCAGCATTTTGACAAAAGTACGATTTCATACCATGGAAAATACCTACACAGCCTTTGGTAAGTGTCGCGGCATGGTCTGGAGTATCTATGCCACGTCCGGCGGCTTCGCAGCCGATAAGCCGCACAGTTTTATCTTCGATAAAGCGGTAGAATATGCCGATAGCGTTGCTGCCGCCGCCGACACAAGCAATAACCGCCGCGGGCAGTTTGCCTTCGCGTTCCATAATTTGTTGCCGGGCTTCTTTGCCGATAACGCTCTGGAAGTCGCGCACCATTGTAGGAAAAGGGTGAGGCCCCATTACCGAACCTAAAACATAATGCGTGTCATAAACACGGCTTGCCCATTCGCGCATCGTTTCATTGACGGCATCTTTGAGCACCTGCGTTCCCGATGTAACGGCATGCACTTTTGCCCCCAGTAGTTCCATCCGGTAAACGTTCAGGCTTTGGCGTTCGGTATCTTCCTTGCCCATAAAAATCTCACATTCAAGGCCAAGGAGCGCGGCGGCGGTAGCGGCCGCAACGCCATGCTGTCCCGCGCCGGTTTCGGCTATCAGACGGGTTTTACCCATTTTTTTTGCAAGGAGAGCCTGTCCTAGTACGTTGTTAATTTTATGCGAGCCGGTATGGTTCATGTCCTCGCGCTTCAGATAAATTTTAGCGCCGCCTAAATCTGCCGTCATCTTTTCCGCATAGTAGAGCAGCGATGGGCGGCCCGCGTAAGTGCGCAAAAGCGCGTCCAATTCTTCATTAAAAGCGGTGTCGGCACGGAAACGTTCATAAGCCGCTTCAAGCGTAATGATTTCATTCATAAGTGTTTCCGGGATGTACTGCCCGCCATATTCGCCAAATTGCCCTTTGCGCATAAATCTAGTATATCAGACTTGGGATTCAGGCGCTACCGGTTGGCGTGGCGCTTCCATGGCATCGCATACCATTCCAAAAATATTGCGGCATAGAGAAGCGCCATACTCAGCAGCATGGTCAAGACAAGGCAGGCAAACATTTTATCAAATGAATATGATTTGCGTACTCGAATCATATATACGCCCAGACCGGCGGAACCTCCCAGCCATTCCGCGATAACCGCGCCAATCATCGCATACGAAGCGGAAATACGCAGCCCGGCAAAAAAAGCGGGCATAGATTGGGGCAATTTGAGGCAGCAGTATATATGTACCTTTTTTGCGCCCATTGATTTAAGCAGGTTAACGGCATCTTTATCAGTTTGCGCAAAAGCGTTTACAAGGGAAACGGCAAGCGGGAAAAAACAAGTGATAAAAATCAGCACAATTTTCGGCATAGTTTCATAGCCAAACCACAGTACAAGCAGCGGGGCTATGACAATAGACGGCAGCGTCTGCGTAAAAAGCAAGACAGGTTCGAGCGCGGCTTTGATGTACCGGTTCATATCCATAACAAGCGCAAGTATGAGCGCAAACGCTACGGAAAGCGCCAGCCCGCAGGCCGCTTCAAAAAGGGTAACGCGCAGATGCCGCATAAGCAGCGGGAATTCAGAAATAAACGCGGAACACACCGCCGCGGGAGATGGCAACATAAAACGCGGCACGGCGCCGGCATCGCATACTATCTGCCAAATTCCAACAATGACGGCTGCCGCCGCAAACGGCAGAAAGAATTTTGCGGCTGTTTTCTGATTCATAACGGCAGTCTATTAAAAAGCGTTGTTAGAAACAAGACGCGCAAGCGTATTCCGTAGAGCGATAAAAGAATCCCAGCGGTCGGGATTTATTGCGCCCGATTCAAAAGCGGCAATAAGGGCGCAGCCCGGTTCGGCGGTATGCGTACAGGAATCGCCAAAACGGCAATTGCCGGCAAGAGGGGCAAGGTCGCGCATCCAGCGGGCAAGATCATTCTCTCTGATGCCATCGGGAATAAAATGCCGCAATCCGGGCGTGTCGATAATACGGAAACGGCGTGAATCCGGCCTGTCCATGCCGCTTTCCAGCATAAGCGCCATAACCGTTGTGTGCGCCCCGCGGTCGTATTTTAGGGCAAGTTCGCCGGTCTTCTGCGCCGGGCGGCCCAAGAGGGCGTTGATAAGGCTTGATTTGCCGGCGCCGCTTTGTCCCGCAAACACGCATACTATGCCGTCCAGCGCCGCTTCGAGCGCCGGCAGCCCTGTTCCCGACATGGCCGAAACCTGTAGTACCGGATAGCCCATCGCGGCATATCCCGCCAGCCGCTCTTCGGCAAGGTAGAGGTCTTCCGGCGGCAAAAGATGGGCCAAATCCATTTTGTTGATAACAATGAACGCTTCAAGATGGGCTTTTTCACACTGAACAAGTACGCGGTCAATGAAACGCGGTCTAAACGGCGGATGGGCAAGGCTTGCAATAATAAATACGCGGTCAATATTTGCGGCAAGCATCTGCGGCTTGCGCCCTTTTTCGTTGTAGCGGCTGAACAGTGAGCGGCGTTCTTTCATTGCTATAATTTGCCCGGAGGCGCTGTTGTTTTCATGAACCAAAAAACGCACCGCATCGCCCGGGCATAACGGATTGTAGCAGCATTTGTTCAATTTTAATACTTTGCCTTTTATAGAACACTGATACAAAACGCTGTCGTCGTCGCATTTTACCGTAAACACATTCATGCTGCCGCATAACACAAGGCCGGAGCGCGGCACGGGTGCATTTGTGATAATGCAGGTATCAGATAGTATTTTACGCATGAGAGAGCAAATCAATATTTACGTGAAAGAATTCCGCGGCGCGAATCCATTTTTCGCTTATAGACGAACCGGTAATATACACGTGGTTCCGCCGCGCCGCGTCTGATTTTTCGGCTGCGGGCGCATCGCGGGCTTCGGCTGCGGGCGCGCCTGTTTTTTTTGCGAGTAATTTTTCTGCCTGCCTGCACACTCCGCCGATAGAATGAAAAATCAACATACTGTTTTCCGCGCATGTTTCAAAATAATGTAACAGTAATAAAAAATGAGTGCAGCCTAAAATAATTCCATCGGTTGTATGCCCGCAAAAATAATGTATATATTTTCTTGTTATATCTGTTTTTGTTATATCGCTGGATTCCCAAAAATCATGTTCAATAAAATCAACCAATTCAGGGGCGGCGCGGTGGACAAGAACACAGTGTTTTCCGGTTTCTGCCTGCGCCCGCGCAAGCAAATGGCGTATGTACGGGTCGGCCAGTGTTCGTTCTGTTCCCAAAATGCCGATTTTGCCCGTCTGAGTATGCAGTACGGCCGGTTTTACTGCCGGAACCGTGCCTACAAAATCAACATACGGAAAACGTTCCCGGAGCGCCGCAAGCGCGGTAACCGATGCCGTATTGCATGCGATAACAACAAGAACCGGCTCAAAGCGGGGGAGCAGTTCTGAAAAAAGCGCTATCAGCAGCGACACCAGTTCTTTTTTTGTTTTTGCCCCGTAGGGGAAATGCGCGTCATCGGCAATATATACGGCGTTGATATACGGATGCCGGCCGGCAAACGCATTCAGATAGGGAAGGCCGCCCACTCCTGAATCAAAAAAAAGCACCGTTTTATTCATAACATTAAGAGGCTCATTCTACAAGCAAATCAAAATTGCGGGCGGTAAATGACGCGAGTATACGCCGTTTTACCGCCGGCGAACCGCCGGTAAATTCTTCAATCTGCCGGCGCATTACGCGCCGTTTTGAAAAACGCCCGTAGGGGCAGGTGCATGCTGTTTTTAGGATGCCGTTGGCCTCCGCGCATTCAATTATTTGCCGTTCTTCAACATAGGCGAGAGGCCGTATCAATTTTACCGGATATTTGCGGTAACGCAGCAGCGCGGGCATTGTTTTCAATTCGCCTGCCGCGCACATATTCATAAAAAAAGTTTCGATAATGTCATCGAGGTGATGCCCCAGCGCTATCGCGGTAAAGCCATGTTCTATGGCATACCGGAGCAGTTCAATGCGCCGTTGTGTTGAACACCAATAGCAGTTCATGGAGCGGCCTTTTTTTAGGCGGCCTATTACGGGAACAAAAAGGTCGGTAAAAGGGATTTCCCAGCCTTCGAGTAATTCTTTGAGAGCCGCTTTTTTACAGCAGGCGCAAAAATCCGATGATATGTGCAGGGCGGCAAGTTCGTAATTAAAGCCGGGTATGCCGCGCAGGCGTGAAAGCATGAGCGCCATAACGGTAGAATCTTTTCCGCCGGATGCCGCAACAAGAATTTTATCGCCGGCATTGATAAGCGCGCGGTCAAAAACGGCTTTGGCAACGAGTTTTTGCACCAAGGTGCTTGCGTCATATTTACGGAACGCTCTGTGCGCCATGCGGTCAATTCTACTTCAAACTACGTGTTTAAGGAAGCGCCGCAGAGACCGGCCTTAAAGTTTAAGGGTATCATTGCCGATAGTAAGGATAGGTATTACGTTTGGGCGGGGGAAAATTTGTAACGCGCATTCTTGCGAAGTTTACGGATTTCAATTACCATTATTGTTAGAGGTTTGTAATGAAAAAGGCTTTTCTTTTTGTAGTTTTAGCAGGATTGGGCGCAGGAATGGTATTTTCCCAGAATTCGACCGACTTTACCGTTAGAACAAGAAGTTTTAACGGCGAACTTGGTGTTGTCATTATGGGGTACAACGGTACAGTGCGGGATGTAGTGATTCCTTCTTCCTTTAACGGAATCCCCGTTATGGAAATAGGCGACCAATCTTTTATGCTCAGCAATATTACCAGTGTGATTATACCGCGTTCTGTTGTCCGTATCGGCAGGAAAGCGTTTTCCGGCAATAAACTTGATTCGGTCAGTATTCCAGACAGCGTTCGTGAAATAGGCGAAAATGCCTTTGACGGCAATCTCCATATTACCGGCGTTCCGGCAAAACTCCGTTCCGCTGATGTGCAGCAGCCCCGGCATCAGCCTGTACAAGCCCAGCCGGTTAATCCGCCTGTGCCGGCTAAGCCGCCCGTGCCTGCGGCCAAGCCGCAGCAACCGCCGCCGGTTACGCCCGTGCCGGCAGTCAAACCGCAGCCTGCCGCGCCTGCTAAACCGCCGGCGCAAACAGCGCAAGCGCCCCGCCAATCGACCTCTGTCATCGTTGTTGTACAGAAACCCCGCAGCCCGGTGCCTCCTTCTTCTCCGGCAGCGCCGGCAGCGCAAAATACCGAAACACCCGTAACGGAACATCCGCCGCTTGTTTGGGGTGATTTGCGCGAACCGGTAGAAGAACGCGCTTTTGAAACTGATTCTACTCCTGTTTTTACCGTTCCCGATGAATCGCGGCTCCGGCAGTCTCCTTCAGAGCCGATAAGGCCGCCGCAAGATACGCTGACCCGGATGCCTCCAAACGAAAACATCCCTCAGCGTTATGCCAAAGCGCCCGCGCCGCTTAGTTCGCCGGAACGCAACTACAGCGCGGTTATCCCCAGCAATGACGAAGTTAGAAAGGGAAAATTTGCTATTGTAGGTACGGTTCCGCAGCAGCAAATCCCCGCGGCCACGCCGGAATACAGCATTGCGACCGATGCGGCGGGCGTTTCAACGTTAGCGGCTTATGGCGGCACAGCCCGGGATGTTGTTGTTCCTTCATCGGTTGGCAGTGTTACGCCTACGGTTATAGGGAAACTTGCGTACTGGAACCGTTATATCACATCGGTGAAAATACCCGATACCATTATCCGCATCGAAGACAGCGCCTTTTCCAGCAATAGTTTGACCGAAATAACGATTCCGTCTTCGGTAAAATATATCGGCTATCAGGCATTTAACGGCAATCCTTTACAGCGGATAACCATAGGCGAGGCTGTGCCTATGCAGAGCGATAGCTTTCCCGCTTTGTTTTCGGACTTTTACCGGATAAATGGGATGATTGCCGGAAATTATTATTATACAAACGGAAAATGGTTTATTGACCGCTGAGCCGTTTCGCGCAGTAATTACCGGTCTTGGAAGAATAGCGAGTATTCTGGAAGACGATACGCTGCGGGAAAAACCATGCACCCATGCCGGAGCCATTACCGCTTCCGGCAGCGGCTGTGTTCTGGCGGCGGGTATGGATATTGACGGCGAAAAACGCCGTCTTTTTTCTGCCCGCTGGAATGTTCCTGTTTTTGATGACGCGGAAGAAATGATTAAAGCGGCGCGTCCTCATATATTCTGCATAGCAACCCATCCCGATACCCATGAATATTACTGCGTTCTTGCTGCCCGTTATAAAACACCGCTTATTATTTGTGAAAAACCTATGGCGGCTTCGCTGTCTTCGGCAAAAAGAATGTGCGCTCTGCATACAAGAGGCGCGGCAAAAATTCTGGTAAATCATGAGCGCCGTTATTCGGAAAATTATGTACAAATAAAGAACTTTATTCAAAGCGGGGAGGCCGGCCGGCTGCTGGGTGTAAACGCTGTATTGTGTATGGGAAAGACGAGCCGTTTTATTGATATGCTCTGGCATGACGGGACGCATCTTGCTGACGCGATTATGTTTCTAACCGGCGATATGTTGATTCATAAAAAAACATATCCTCAAACCACAAGCGGGAATAAGGGCAGCGTATATCTTTTGGGTATGCTCAAAAAGAGCGCTCTGCCGGTGCTTATTGAATTGAGAGCGGAGCGGGACCATATTATATTTGAAATTGAACTTTCGTTTGAAAAGGGCAGGGCGCGTATTGGCAACGGTGTTTTCCAAATTGAACTAAGCGCGCCCGCTTCGTATGCGCACAATTTCCGGTCGCTTCAACCGGTTGCGGCGGGTTTTCCCGGCCCGACCGGTTATTTTTCCGGTATGATAAACGATGCCGCAGGCTGTGTCCGGGAAGCGGGGCGCGAACCGGTATCCAGCGCTCGCACCGCGTTAGATGTTGTCAAATACTTGCATAGCGTTCACCGTTGGAATTGACGGCGGCCGCCAATGAATGTTTTGCATACTGTCATGGCTTCCTCCTTTTACAATGCCCGCCCAAAAACCGGCGGAGCCTTATGGGTGGTGTGGTTTGGTTGCCATGCAGCCCCGCCGGAGAAAAACCTACTGCTTCTTTGTAAGGTGGAAAGATTCGTTCACAAAAGTTTCCAACGCCCGGATTGGTTGTGCAGTTTCGCTGGTAGTAGGAGTGTCCCCCGAGCCCGCCAGGGTGAGAGTGATGTTTCCATCGGTTCCCCGCACAAGACGTAACTTGACGAACGTCTCTACTATAACCGAGCCTCCTTCTTGAGGATCCTTTAAGAATGCGAGAACCCAGTAAGTGTCTTCAGACTTTTTCTCAATTTCAAGGAAACTGAACGCCAATGTCGGGAGCCGTGCTACGAGGTCGTTGTAAAAACTCTCAAACCTGGCCGTATTACCTCCGTGGTTCTTGATATAAGCCTCTATTTGGCTCTTATCGGCACCCGTCGAAAGTCCTTCTGGAGTAATGACAAAGAACACATGCTCCCGAATGCTATTAAAAAGCACGTTATCGTCATCTTCGTCAAAACCAATCGCACCTTCTGGAACGTTATACCTGCCTGACCAGTTGGAGGGCAGCCCTGTTTGCTTGGTGGATGTCGTCGCGCTTACAGCCGCGTCCTCGTTCGCAGGCGAAAGTTCCATTTCATCCCATTCACGAGTATCAGGGTCTCGTACTTTGACCGTTACCTTTACTCCGCTCAGCTCCTTGCCCTTGTAGTAACCTTCTATCTGAAAGCCGACACCAAGGTCTTCCGCAATGCCGGCGGCGACAAACTTACCGCTCGCATTGTCCAAAAGCCCTTTTAGTTCTATTACTACCTTACCGGAATCCCCATCAGCCTGAACTCTGCCTTTCAGACCGGTCATACCCGAGGGCGCGGACAAGCCGGTATCCATTTCCAAAACAAACGGCTCATCACTCACGTCTTCCGGCAAAGTACGAGCCATGAGTATATCGAGGCTGGCGCTGCGCCCGTAGACGCTGCTAGTAACGTTCCTCGGAGTGCCTTTAATAAAGCCGCTAATCAGCCGCTCGACTTTGCGGTCATCGCCGCCGCCATCATCGCACCCAACCAGCGCGAAACCGAAAACTAGTGTGAGGATACTCACCACCATTACTTTTGTTCCGCCCCATACGGAACCTTTTTTTGTATTACCTTTCATGGTAATCTCCTAGTGGGTCTTCGTTACCGGATAACTCTGTTATCTGATAATTTTGTTATCTTGGTAATAAAGCCACAGATACACGGTAGGTAAGTTTTCCAGACCGTAGCCTGCCGTGTATCGATTAAAATAACCCCGCCCATACGGGCAAGAGGCGCAGCCGCAAGGCTGCCTATTTCCCGCCTTCAACCGAAGGCAAAAAACCATAATTGTTTTTCAGTTCCAGCCTAGAATCACTTCCGGTTACAGTCTTAAACCGGAGGCTGTTCTAGCCTTAAACCATTCCCTGTTCCAGTCCGTAACCGCATCCAGTTCTAGGGCGAAACCGTAAGTGTTGTCATCCCCGCAATCGTTCGCGGTTCTTTTGTAGTAGTCCCGCCGGACGCAAACTGCGTTACTATACGGAAATAGGCTATAGGAGGCGGCGAAAAAGCGCAAGTCCGTGTTAATGTGAACTAAACGCATACTTGCTATTAACAAAATGTACGGGCTTCATTCGCGTAAGTTGTTCGTTTGTAAGTTCAGGCATATCGGAGGTGTCAATATCCTCATCCTTAATGTTTTTGAGCAGTTCCAGCCGTGCCAAAGATTCGTCCGAAAGCGGCA
>JAIRPM010000010.1 GCA_031257075.1 Spirochaetaceae bacterium | reverse complement strand
GGCTTTTGTTGGTTGTTGTTTTGTGTTATCGCCGGGGGGGGGGGGGGGGGGCGGCGGCGCGCGGCCGGCGGCGCCGGCCCCCCCCCCCCAATTTTCCGGCATGGCCAACTCCTGATTGGCCCGGGCTACTTTTTCAAGCCAATCAGAATCTTCCTGCGAGATATTTTTTTTCCCTTTCAGAATGTTTTTATACGCATCAACGCCATGCGGTTTTGCCATAGTTACCTCAATCCGTCTATAATCCATTCATTGATAACACCGATGCGTTTTATTATTGCCTGCGGCACATCAACAATGTCATCAATATATGATGCCGCTTTTACGGCAATAAGTCCATAGAACATAACGCCTTCTGGAAGGGGTTCTATATAATAATTAATAAACAAATCATTATTTTTTATGACTGGAACAAAAATAAAATTAATAGTTTTAAAATTAGTAAGCGAAAATTGAATTCCATTGCCGTTTTTCTTGACATCGGCACGGTAATAGCAGTTTCCAAAGTTGACATCTTTTAAGCGCATAAACCGCACCTCGCTGTCAGGCATAAACACTGTGGGAATATTATCCGGCATTATACGGAAATTAGTATCACTTACGATACGCACCGCCTCCAAAAAAAGCATCGTGTTTTTTTTTCGCGTTGTTGAATAATAGGTGCGCCCCTGCAATGTATCCAAATCTTTAAGCGCATTGTAAATATGCGTAATATTTTTATTCTTTGCTTCCGGTATGTATATAAGCGTTTCTATTAAATACTTGTATGTACCCTTCTGCGGCATAAGCGAAGGCAGTTCCGCGGAAAGAGAGGGAATCACCCGGAATCCCGCCAACGCTTCGCTGTTTACATAGATACGTTCCGCCGCCAGTTTTTTTTTGATATCCGCGTCGAGAGAAGGGAAAATAGTATCTATGGTGCGCATTTGCGCGCTAAGCGCCGAAGCATTTATTATCAAAAGAAGAAGAATCCGTTTCACACCGCGCCTCGTTTTGCCAGCACCGCGCCAAAAGTTTTAATTAACACCCATATATCCAGCCATATCGACCAATTCTGAATATAATACGAATCGAGCGCAATACGTTCTTCATAATTCGTTTCCGAGCGCCCGGACACCTGCCAGAGCCCCGAAAGCCCCGGCGTTACCGAAAGCAAATAATCAGTTTGGCTTTTATAGGCGGAAAAACGCTGCTTGAATTCAAATGCGGGATGCGGACGCGGGCCGACTAAACTCATTTCACCTAAAAATATATTCCATAGTTGCGGGATTTCATCAATGCTGGAACGGCGCAGAAATTTTCCCAGTTTTGTAATACGCGGGTCGTTGTCTAGTTTTTGTTTTTCTTCCCATTGCGATTTTGCCTGAGGGTCGCGTTCCAGTACTTCCTTGAGCAGGGCATCGGCATTTTGCACCATTGAACGGAATTTCCATGCCTTGAATTCACGGCCAAATTGACCAATACGAGGCTGGCCGTAAAACACCGGCCCAGGCGACGTCAACTTTATAAGCGCGGCGGTTGTCAGGGTAATCAATAAAATCAACGGGGAAAATACAATGCACACTAAAACATCTATAATCCGCTTAATCAGCAGATTTGCCCGTTTTGTCAAATTATGAGTAGACGCAAAACCGAGCATACCGCCAAGGTCGCGTACCGCTATTGCCGTTGTATACATATTGGTATGAGGTATCAATGTTGTGTAACGGTACAAATTCATTATAATACTGTCCAATTCACTTTCCCGCATATCAATAACAGGGCTTTCTACAATAATAGCCGATTTGTAGCCATATTTTTTTATAAGCGTATGAGTTGACGCATTTGGCGGTAGAATAGGAATGTTCCGGTATAACCTATCCCCATCTCTTCCGGTGTTTACTATGAGTACAGGCTGGTAACCCAAATCGGGATTTCGCAGAAGGCGGTCTATTACATTGTATCCTTCGCTTCCGTTACAGTATACAACAATACCCACGCCCCACCACGAAAACCGCGAAAAGAAATGCCTCGCTATTTCACGCATTGCCGGAATCAAAATTATCGCTATGGGAACTGCCAGTACAAGCGCTAGGCTGAGCGCAGTGCGATTGTCCGTTTCTACTTCAATACTGAGCGCAATGCCGGCAAAAAGACAGAGCGAACAGAGCGAAACACGGCGCACTTCGTCCGCCGGCGGCAGCATGATACCGGGATAGAGTTTTGCCCCATAGAATACGAGCAAAAATACAGGCAAATACACCCAGTAAGTAATAAAAGAACGAAAGTTGATAAGCGTGTGGTCGATAAAATTGATAATAAAGAAACTAGTGCCAAAACAGAGCATTATTGAAAGCACATCGACACAAAGAATGGCCAGCCCGGACACCAATGAACTGGCGTTGCGCTTTAGGATAGTAATTTCCGCATTGGGTCTGGCATCCATTTTGTACAGCATAACGTATTAAGGATAGAGCGGGAAGACAGCGCTTGTTTCACAAACCCAAGACATCGTATATTTATGCAATGGATAACGGTACTATTTTGGTTGTTGGCGGCGCAGGCTATATTGGTTCCCATACGGTGCGCGCCCTCGCAGATGCGGGGCGGCGTGTGCTGGTACTCGATAACCTCTCTGAAGGGCACCGTGAGGCTGTTACAAGATGCCCCCTTATTACAGCGGATATACATGATTGCGCCGCGCTCAATAAAGTATTTACGGAACATACCATAAGCGCGGTTATGCACTTTTCCGCATTTGCCTATGTCGGCGAGTCTGTTGCCAATCCGCAAAAGTATTACCATAACAATGTATCATCTACGCTCAATCTTTTGTCCGCAATGCTGTCTTATGGCGTTAAGTATTTTATTTTTTCATCATCGTGCGCAACCTATGGAAATCCTCAGTATACACCGATAGATGAAACACACCCGCAATCACCTATCAATCCTTATGGCGCGACAAAATTTATGGTGGAGCGTATTGTGGCTGATTATCACAACGCTTACGGGTTGAATTATATGTGTCTGCGCTACTTTAACGCGGCAGGAGCCCATCCTGACGGCGCTACCGGCGAAAGCCATCGCGTTGAAACTCATCTTATCCCGCTTATTTTAAAGACTTTTACCGGTGAAAATCAGCAAATTCAAATTTTTGGAAATGATTATGACACACCAGACGGGACTTGCGTTCGGGACTATATTCATGTTTGCGATTTAGCGGATGCCCACATAGCCGCGCTTTCCGCGCTTTTGGCGGGCGCGGAAAGTTGCTGCGTCAACCTAGGCACCGGTAAAGGGGTGTCGGTGAAGAAAATGATTAGCGCTTGCGAAGAGGTTGTTGGGAAAAAAGCGCCGGTTGTTGCCGCGCCGCGCCGCGCCGGCGACCCGTCTATTTTGACCGCATCTAACGCGCTTGCTTTCCAAACGCTTGGCTGGAAGCCGCGTTACACAGATATACGCGAAATTATCGCAACCGCATGGAACTGGGAACAGCACAGACGCTATTGACCGCCGGTTTTCAAGTGCCGATGTTTCTAACAACGCCCCTGTACCAATCAACCGCCGTACGCAAATCATTTTGCGAAAAGTCCGGCCAGAGCGTATCCAGAAAATAAAGTTCGGCATAGACAGACTGCCAGGGGAAAAATCCGCTGGTGCGTTTCCTGCCCGCCGCGCCGGTGCGTATAATCAAATCGATGCCCGGAATACCGGCGGTGTCAAGGTAGTTTTCAAAGCCCGCTTCGTCCAAGTTTTCAAAAAAATCCGGCCTGTCATGGTTTTCATCGTACATTTTTTTTACCGCCCGCAAAATTTCGTCCCTGCCGCCATAACTTACCGCAATTTGCACATTCAATTTTGCGCAGTCTTTTGTTTTGTCTTCCGCTTCGCGCACAACTTTTTGCGAACTTTTGGACAAGCGTGACAGGCTGCCCAGTATCCGCAGCCGCACCCCTTTTTCAACACAGGTCTGTATTTCAGTTTTGAAAAAATGTTCCATAAGCCTGAATATGCCTTTTACTTCGTCATCCGGCCGTCTCCAGTTTTCGGTAGAAAACGCATACACCGTGAGATATGGTATGTGTTCATCTATGCACCATGAACATACGTCAATAAAGCGCCGTGTGCCGTTCCGGTGCCCTTCTACCACCGATTGCAGGCCATGCTGTTTTGCCCAGCGCCTGTTGCCGTCCATAATAATACCGACATGCTGTAATTTGTTATGTTCCCCCATAAATAAATATCCTCCGGTTTTACCGTGTCCTCAGTTCCAGAAAAAGAATAAAGCCGTTCAAAATATCTCTGTCTTCCTGATGATTGAATTCAATCTGTTGCAGCAGCGCGCGGCATTTTTCTAAATTTTCTGTAATTATTTTTTCTACCGCATCCTTTATGCCCGAATTTTCAAAAATACGCCTGACCGTTTCGCAGTCTTCGTTTGTTAAATTTTCTTTGCCATAGTAATCAAGAAGCGCTTTTTTTGTTTCCTGATTCTTGCAGGCTTCCGCATAAAAAAAAGTCATTTTGAATTCGGAAATATCGTTGCACAAAGGCTTGCCTTGTTCCGCTGTACCATAAATATTAAGCCAGTCGTCTTTTGCTTGAAACGCTATTCCTAAACAGGCAAGAAGTTCTTCCATTTTTGTTATAACGGCGCTCTGTGCTCCGCCAAGCGTCAGTCCCAGGCACAAAGGGCCTATGGTAGTATAGCATGCTGTTTTGAGTGTATCAATTTGAAATACATAGTCTTCGATATCCTGCTCATGAGATATGCCAAGTTGTTCTTCTAATGGAAGCGCGATATCCAGCATTTCACCTTTTATAGTGCTTATAACAATATTATTAAAATATTCCAGCACAGCGGCAAGACAACGTTCATTTTTATATGCGCTTAGAATCATCTGATTCAAAAAATAAAAAGCCCAATCACCGGCGCAGACCGCAAGGCTGGCCGCGTTAAACGCGATGCGTTCCTTTTGTTCACAGCCGTATTCCGCGCAATAATCATCCGAAATTTTCTTGTGAATTGTTTGAACGCCGCGCCGTTCCCCCGCCTTGTCAAATACATCATCGTGCGCCAAAACCGCCGTTTCAAAAAATTCATAAGATGCCGCTAAATCAATACTGTGGAGGTATGATTCCCCTGTTTTCCGTGTCATTTTGTAGCCAAGCGCGACAAGGGTGCCGCGCAGCAATTTTGCCGCACGGCTTTGGGCAAGCGCGGCAAACTGAAGGGCAGGGCGTTCCAGCAGCGGATGAATATCCCGCAAAAACAATTCTACATACACATCAATTTTTTCTTTTATGCGGGCGCGGGCATATTCGTAAAACCGCTTGAATTGCAGAAGTTGTTTACATTCATTTATAATATACAGAGGCGTTGACGCGCCGCCGGTCAGCCCGATATTTACGCCGGTATCAATGCTGCCTTTTATAAGCGCTTCATAAAAATCACAGCGGCTTTCTATGCGGCGCGTATCCGCGCATACCGCCGCACATTTGTTGTACAATTCCGCAGTATTGGCGCTTTCCGCGCCGCCGATAACAAGCATTGTATCGGAATGTTCCGCAAGGCGTACCGAAGAAGCATGATTTTTTTCTTGCGCCCCGCACAGGCTGTTCTGTATTTCAACGCGGCAGTCAGGATATGCTGATTGTATCTTTTGAGAAAGCATTTCAAATTTTGCGCTGTTCAACGTTGTCTGTGCAATAACAAATATATTTTTTTCCTGTATACGCTCCGCGTCTATGTCTTCCGGTTGAGTAATAATTACGCCTTTGTTATCACAGTAACTGTTAGAAGCGGTAACTTCAGGATGCAGCCTTCCCTGTACAATTTCGCCGATAATAACAACGCAATAACCGGCTTTGTATTTCTCGGCTATAGATTCATGAATACGCCGCACTTTGGGGCAGGTACAGTCAATGCAGGCCAAACCGCGTTCGGCAAGATTCGCAAAAGTTTCTTTTGTTTCACCATGAGCGCGGATAATAAGTATATCATTTTCTTGAAATTCATGAATGCTGTTTTTTTGAACAATGCCTTTTTCTTTCAGCGCGTCTATAACATCCTGATTATGCAAAAGCCGGCCATACAAAACGATACGCCTGCCGGGGTTTTCTTTCACAGCTTGAAGCGCTTTTTTGAACGCGGCGGCAGCGCCGTTGCAAAATCCGCAGGTACCGGCTATTTCTATCATCGTTCTGTTTCCATTTTATTGCCCAAGGCTTTTGCAATGGCCTTAGGCCATCATAGTGTTTTGAGGCCGGCTGCGCAAGGAACCGCGTTGAGCCGCGTTACAGCCGGCCGCCGTTGAATGTTTTTTAACGGCTAGCGGCAGGGCCGTTGTTTTCAAGATAATTGTCAAAATTCGTTATATCTATTATAATGTAAATTAGAAGCTGCGGCCGCGAAAGTTCAATTTTGCGGCGCGGCGATTAGAATTATGGCAAAACGTGATTATTACGAAGTTTTAGGTGTCCAAAAAGGGGCAACTCAGGATGAAATCAAAAAGGCATACCGCAAACTAGCGGTGCAGTACCACCCGGACAAAAATCCGGGGGACAAGTCGGCGGAGGATAAATTTAAGGAGGCGACCGAAGCCTACGAAATTCTCTGCGATGCCCAAAAGCGGCAGGCGTACGACCAGTTCGGGTTTTCCGGTGTGGAGGGGATGGCCGGCCAGCACGATTTTAGCAATTTTCAGGGTTTTGAGGATATTTTTGGCGGCGGCGATTTTTCCAGTATTTTTGAAAATATTTTTGGCGGCTTTGGTTTTGGCGGCGGTTCCCGCAGCCGCACCCGCACCGGTTCAAACCTCCGTTATGACATCGAAATTCCGTTCAAAGAGGCGGTTCTTGGCACGAAAGTCGAAATTCAGTATTCGCACGAAGAACGCTGCCCCGCCTGCAAAGGCTCAGGCGGCACCGGCAAAAAACAGTGCCCCACCTGCGGCGGCCATGGGCAAGTGCGCCAGAGCGCGGGCTTTTTCAGCATGGCCACTACCTGCCCCGCCTGCCGCGGCGAAGGCTCCATAATTCAGAATCCGTGTAAAGAATGTGGCGGGAGCGGCACGGTAAAAAAGCGCGTAAAAATCTCTGTTACCATACCGCCGGGCGTGGAAAACGGCCGTAAACTTGTCGTTTCGGGGCAGGGAGACGCCGGCCCCGGCGGCATACCGCCGGGCGACCTCTATGTGGTGGTGCGCGTGCTGCCTCACCAGTACTTTGAGCGGCACAACTACGACCTCTACTGCGCCATCCCCGTTTCCATTACACAGGCGGCGCTTGGCGGCGAAATCAATATTAAAACGCTGGAAGATAAAACCCTCAAACTAAAAATACCGGCGGGGACACCAGGCGGAAAAACCCTTCGTATACGCGGAGAAGGCGTGCCGGCGGCTTCCGGCGGCGGGTCGCGGGGCGACCTTTACATCAAACTTATCGTGCGGATTCCGGCAAAACTTTCAAAGCGCGGCAAAGAATTGCTGGAAGAATTCTCGAAAACCGAGGGGGAAAATACCAACCCCGCGCCGTTGCCGCTGTCAAGTTTGGGTGAA
>JAIRPM010000003.1 GCA_031257075.1 Spirochaetaceae bacterium | reverse complement strand
ACACTCATAACTTCGTCGTTGGAGCCGTCAATTTGCAAGCCATTGTGATCGAGCAGCACGGTAAGATTGTCCAGTTTGTAATGCGCCGCGCTCATTGCAGCCTCCCAGACAATGCCTTCCTGAATTTCACCATCTCCCACAATGGCATAAACTTTGTGCGCCTGTTTTTTTAGTTTTGCCGCCAGCGCGAGGCCGCCGGCTACCGCCACACCCTGCCCCAGCGACCCTGAACTGACATCCACGCCGGGAGTCTTTTTTTTGTCGGGATGCCCCTGCAAATGGCTGTCAATTTTGCGCAGCCGCCATAGGTCTTCGCGGGGAAAATAGCCTTTGTCGGCTAAAACGGCATAGAGCGCCGGCGCCGCATGCCCTTTGCTAAGCACAATACGGTCGCGCCCTTCCCATAAGGGGTTTTTAGGGTCAACATTGGCCGCGTTATAGTAAAGCGCCATCAGTATTTCCAATACCGACAACGAACCGCCCGGATGCCCCGACTTTGCTAAATAAAGCATGCGCAGAATATCGCCGCGCAATTGCTTTGCTTTTTGTTTTTGTTCATCAATAGTCATAACAAATATATCCTCCAAAAATAAACCGGTTGCCCGGAATGGAACTTTCAACTCATACCGGCGGCCTTGCGGAGGCGCCGTATCGTACGGGCGGCAATGAAGCGGGCTTTTTCGGAGCCTTCGGCAAGGATACGGTCGATTTGCGCCGGTTCCGCCATAAGCGCTTCATAACGGGCGCGGATGGGGGAAAGTTCGCGGTTTACTACGCGAAAGAGTTCTTCTTTTGCGTCCCCCCATCCCATACCGCCCGCACGGTAACGGCCTTCAAACGTTTTCACCTCATCCGGCGCGGCAAAATAGCGGTATATCAAAAAAATTTGCGAACTATCCGGGTCTTTCGGTTCGTCAACGCCCTGCGAATTGGTAACGATGCGCATAATAAGTTTACGCAGTTCTTTTTCCGTTGAAAAAAGCGGTATTACGTTGCCGTAACTTTTGCTCATTTTGCGCCCATCGATACCCGGTACAATAGCGGCATTTTCCTGAACAAAGGCTTGCGGCGGCACGAGCAGCGTTTCATGGTAGTTGTGATTGAGCGTCTCGGCAATATCCCGCGCCATCTCTACGTGCTGGGTCTGGTCGCGGCCAACCGGTACAAAATCGGCGTCAAACAGCAAAATATCGGCAGCCATAAGTACAGGGTAGGTAAAGAGCCCCATATTAATGCCGGCATCCGCATCTTCGCCCCGCGCCGTATTCGCGCTGACGGCGGCTTTGTACGCATGGGCGCGGTTCATAAGGCCTTTGGAAGTAAAAGCCATAAGCATTGTTGAAAGTTCAAAGGTTTCCGGCACAAGGCTTTGCCGGTAAAAGATAACTTTTTGCGGGTCAAGGCCGGAAGCGAGCCAGCCCGCGGCGATATGCCGTATCGCGTTTCGCAATTCAGCGGCATCTTTCACCTGATTGAGAGCATGGTAATCAGCAATAAAATAACGGGCATCGTAGAGCGCGGCCAGTTCCAGCGCCGGTTTTATGGCGCCAAAATAATTTCCTATGTGGAGCATTCCGGTCGGTTTTATGCCGGTAAGCGATATTTTACCCATACCGGTATTGTAGGCCGGCTTGTGAAGCGTTACAATAGCCCCATGCTTATTCTAAAATTTCTTTTGGGGCTTGCGGGCTTGGGAATCGTTGTTTTGGTACATGAGTTGGGGCATTTTCTTGTCGCCCGGCTTGCCGGCATCCGCGTTACAGCCTTTTCGATAGGGTGGGGGCCGCCGGCGTTTCATAAAACGGTGAACGGCGTTGATTACCGGCTCGGCGTTTTTCCGGTGGGCGGTTATTGTAAAATGCAAGGCGAAGGTGAATTCCAAAAAGCATGGGAAGAAAGCAGGCAAGGCATTAAACCGGAGCGGGGAACATTCTACGGCGAAAGCCCTCAGCGGCGTATGGCCGCTGTCGCTGCGGGGCCTCTTTTTAATTTGATTTTCGCTATGCTTGTTTTTAGCGTATTGGCCGCGCTTGGCAGCGAATATAAAACGCTGCCAAGCCGTATTGTACTCGCTCATGACATTACCGGCGAACACTACCCGGCAGACCGTGCCGGCCTTGTTTCCGGCGATTTAATAACCGCCATTAATGGCAAAAAAATCGAAACTTACCATGAAGCGCAGGAAATTATCAGTTTGAACGCAAAAAAAACGTTGCGCTTTACCGTTCTCCGCGATGGCACCGAACATACCGTTATGATAGAGCCTGAACTGGAAACGGATACAGGCGCGGGAAAAATCGGCGTATACTTTTGGAATGACCCTGTTATAGCCGCTATTGATAAAAACGGCGCGGCGGCGCAGGCGGGGCTTCTGCCCGGCGATCGTATCGTTGAATGGGACGGGCAGCCTTTCCCGTATACGGCGGCGCTTTCAAAAATCTACGGCGAAGGTGTCGTGATGCCGCCTTCCATCCCGCTGGCGTACGAACGCGCAGGGGAACGCCGTGAAACCGTACTTAACGTACAGCCTGACGCGAAAGCCCCAATCGGCATTACGTGGGAACATATTGTTCACAAAACGCCGCCCGCTCAACCTTTTGCGGCAATTGCCGCGGGGACTGGACGCGCAATTTCGATGTTTGCCGTATCCGCCCGCGGATTGACTATGCTCTTTCGCGGGGTCAAAGCGAGCAAAGCGCTCTCTGGCCCGGTACGCATCAGTTATATGCTCGGCGACACCGCCACAGAAGGCTTTATGCGGAATCCCGGAAACGCCATCCGCGCCTTTTTTGAATTTATAGCGCTTATTTCGATAGCCCTTGCCTTGATGAATTTATTGCCGCTTCCTATACTGGACGGCGGGCTTCTACTCATCTTCCTTGCCGAACTGCTGCTGCGCCGGCCGGTACATCCGCGCTTTTTTACCGCTTTCCAAATGGCCGGCGTTCTTATAATAGGCGGAATTATGCTTATCGCTATGTATGCGGATATTATGTTTTTTGTAAAAAGGTAGAATCAATGGAATTTCAAAAACGCTTAGAAGCGCTGGCCGGGTGGATGCGCGCACGGGACATTCACCTTCTTATGCTGAGTGACCACGAAAGTTGCCGCGACCCCGCTATTCGTTATCTGACCGGTCATCCGTCCGATGCGCTTCTTTTTTTGCATAACAGCGGGAAAACGCTCCTTGTTCCATGGGACAAGGAGATAGCGGCGCTCTATGCCCATGCGGACACTGTTTTGCCCTATACCGGTTTTAATCTGGAAACGGAGCAAGCGCTTGCCGCCGCCGTTGAATTTTTCGGGCTTACTGCCGGCGCGAACATTGAAATACCCGACACGACATCCTATCCGGCTTATCTGAAATTAACCGAAAAAACAAACAGCCTGCGGGGAGGTTTTTCGCTTATATGCCGTGAAAAAGGGGCCGGCGATTTTATTCGCGCTTTGCGGAGTATAAAAGACGAAACGGAAATCGCGCTATTGCGCAAAGCTGCCGCGCTTACCGATGAAATTGCCGGCGCTATCGAAACGGCGGTGAGGGAAGACATCCTGAAAACAGAAAGCGATGTCGCGCTCTTTATTGAAGCGGAATGCCGCAAACACGGGTGCGAGGGAACGAGTTTTAGTACGCTTGCCGCCGGGCCTCAGCGCAGTTTTGCGATACATGCTTTTCCTGGATATACCGGCGGCCTTTTTGCCGCGCCCGGTTTTTCCATTCTTGACTTTGGCCTCAATTATCAAGGCTACGCAAGCGATATTACGCTCACATTTGCGCGCGGCGCTCTGAATGCGGCGCAAACAAAGCAACTCAACCTGGTAAAAGACGCTTTCAATCTTGTTCTTGATATACTAAACGGCGGAAATCCGCCGGAATGTCAAACCGCCCTTGCCGCCTTGAAAAACCTGCCGGCAGAGGACGGCATGAGCGCCCGCCTTCCCGCCCTTGCCGTTGATGAATTCTTCGGAAAAGCCGGCTATGCCATGCCTCATGGGTTAGGGCATGGTATCGGACTGGAAGTGCATGAAAACCCCTATCTTCGCAGCCGTGAATCAAATACCGGCCGCCTAAAACCGGGCATGGTTTTTACTGTGGAACCCGGCCTGTATTCGCCGGATACAGGCGGAGTCCGTTATGAAAACGATATTTTGCTTACGGCAGGCGGCGCGGAAATCCTCACCCATTCTAAAATTGTTTTACTGCCGTAATGCCTACACTCTCCGTCCCCCCGCGCAAGTCTTCGAAAAAAGTTAAATGCTCTTGTTCTGGCCCACTGTCCATTGCCCCTGTCAAAAAAACGGGAGGCGGAATGGCAAACTGCCGTTCCACCTCCCGAAAAAGGCTTGCTGAGAAGAATTAAAGCAGTGAGATAGTGGGTAGTATTTCAGGCCGGTATACCAGTTCTAACGAAGATATCAACGTTTAGAACCGATATACCAACCAGCCCGAACTTCTACCCACTACCCACTACTTACCACCCACTATCACTGTTTACTGCCTCAGCGTAGGCCACTTTCCTTGCGAGAGGCCGCTGAAGTCCCAGACGGTGTTATCCCAGCCGAGGCCGGTCGTCCAGGTGGCGACTTTTTTGAGGCCGTTCGCGTCGTTGGCAACGCCTCTGCCCCATTTGGTTGTGCCAAGCGCGTCATCGCCGGCATCGGTATGTGTCGATGTGCCGTCTCCTACCAACATTCCGTTGTTGGCTATGTTGTTTTCAAAAGTTACGTTGTTGTCGGTAATGATAGCATAACCGGCAAAGCGGCTGCTGTCGGTAACAGTTACATGGCCGCCAGATAAGGGGTTAAGAATAACAGAGCTTCCAACCGCCGCGCAGTCTTTAATTGTTACGTTATTGGTGCCGTTCTGTTTCCAAATCATTCCGATAAAACCGCCCGTTCCGCGCATATAGCTACTATGTATACCAGTCCCCGTAAGCGACCTTATAGAAATATTACCCACAGCATAGCATTTCTCTATGAGTATGTCTGTATTAGTAGCATTATTGCTGCACTCATCGCCTATGAACCCGCCGGCAAAAACATGATTATTAGTGTTGGTGCTAGAAAAATTGCCGGTAACATTTATGTTGCCTGTCGCGTAAGAATTTCGGATGGTAAGTTTGCATTCGCCGCCTGAGTTCCATTCTTTGCCCAGAAAACCGCCAAAAGCACTAAAATTTCTTGCAAGTTCCAAATCGGCGGTAATATTCAGTTCGGAAACACAATTTTCTATTAGTATCTCCTTGAACTGACTCAATTCGCCTATCAAACCGCCCACCTCAAGCGTGGTGGCACTGGTTTTCGTCCCTATTTTTATATCGCCTTTAACTGTAACCCCTTTTATCGTCATAG
>JAIRPM010000195.1 GCA_031257075.1 Spirochaetaceae bacterium | reverse complement strand
CGCCGGCCACCGCCGCCGAACCAAGCCACACTCACAGTATACCGCACTTTGAAAAAAAAGGCAAGCGGTTTGTGTGGTGGGTGGTGCGTGGTGAGTAGGGGGTAGTGGGTAGTGGGTAGTGGGTAGTGGGTAGTGGTGAGGGCGGCGGGCGAGGTGAAGGCGGCGGGGCAGGGGAGGTTGCGGTGGCGGGGTGAGGGTGGTGGGCTGACTTGTTACCTGCGATCAAAACCAACCGGTGTTTTAGATTCGGCTTTTATCATTCCTTCGTTTATGTCCTTGATGAGGGTATTGTCCGGCAGCACTATGGCCACGCGGCCTGTGCGCAAAAGTTCTTTGTTTGTTTCAGATGAAATGATTTTGAGCGCGTCTTCCTTGTCAATGACCGGGTCGGTGGGCGATATGCCGAAAGCCTCCCGGGCAATGATGCGCAGCGGTTTGCTGCCTATGATTTTTTCCAATTCCGGCGCTATCCCCGAAGGCGTGTTCTGAAATATACTGGACTGCTTGGTATAATGAATCATCGTATTAACGCTGAATGCTTCCGGCCTCATCATGTTTTTTTCATAAATCAAATTCATCTCGGTGTCCCAAATTTTGGGGAACAGACATGGAACAATATTGGTGGTTGTGTGCCGGCCATGAAAAGGTACTTTGTGCGCGGCAATGATTAGTATGCCGGTATATGCCGCGCTTTCATGCGGCGCAAATGTTGACGGGATGTCCGCCGGCCTTGAATGGCGAACCAATTTCTGAGATACGTCGGTTAAGTCAATTATATACTGAGCGGAAAGCGCGTTAAAGTCTTTTGAATACACGGTTGGTATTTTGGCCGCGTTGTTTGCCAGCGCGTCAATAACTACGGGGGTAAGCATCCCTTGTACGACCCAATCGCCTATGGTCGTAGATGAATCGACCGGTATAGACAGGATAAAAGGCTCTATTTTTGCAAAGTATTGTGAAAATAACGTATCTTCCGCAAGCGCCCGCCCCGCCGGCAGCGTAATGCCGCTTCCTTTTATGTCAAACGTTATCAAGGTGTGTATCTTTAATTTTTCCCAATCCAGTGTGCCTGATATGGACGTTTGCGCTTGAACGCAGACTATACCGCCGGCCGCTAGAAGAAAGCCTATTAGTTTTTTCATCATCTTACCTTACAGTATCGGAAATTGGCAGAATAACATCCACCGCGTTTTATGAAGGGCGCGCCCCCTGTAACACGCTCCCCGCGTTACGGCAGAGCAGTTTTCCCGCATGGTAAACGATACGTCCGCCAATGATAGCATAATCAAGCCCCGATGAAATCTGCGCGGCGGCGCTATAATCCGCATTGTCTTGAAAATTCGCGCTGTCAAAAACAATGACATCCGCATGATATCCCGGTCGCAAAAGGCCGCGTGACGGCAAACCGGCACGGGCGGCCGGCTGGGAAGTCATTTTGCGGATGGCCGTTGGCAAATCAAGAACATTGCGTTCGCGGACAAAGGCACGCAGGAAACGCGGAAATGCGCCGTAAAGACGGGGATGGGGGTTTTGCGCCGGCCCGTACAGCGCATCGGAAATAAGCGATGAATAGGGTAAGCGGGCAATAGTATCAATATCGTCCTGAGACATACTGCGGTTGATGATAGACACTTTGCCGTTTTCGCTGTACAACAGTTGCGCCACAAATTCAACCTCATCGGAAAAACCAAATTCCCGTGCGCACGCTGTTACCGTCTTTCCTATAAATTTTTTGTTTTCGGCAAGGCCCGCTGAACTGACTATAGTACGGTCCCAGCCTATGGTCTGCGAAAGATTGTCCCAACCGGGTTCGCCTTCCACAAGAAGTTTTCGGATTCGGTCAATATTGGCGCTTTTGCAAAGCCCCGCGATAGATTCTTCGAGTCCGCCGGCGAGGTACGAAGGAGGCAGCATTTGAAGCATCGTGGATGAACCGCAGTCGTAGGGATAAAAATCAACAGTAATGTCACAACCCCGCGCCCGTTCCGATTCGATAAGGTCTATTGCTTCACGCAAAATCCCGCCCCATGCTTTTATGCCCGCCGCTTTGAAATGGCTTATTTCCAGCGGCACACCGGCTTCTTTGGCAATAGTAATAACTTCCCGCACAGCCTTGACAAGGTGTTCGGTTTCCCAGCGCATATGGGCGCACAGTATACCCTTGCTACCGTTCATAACACGTGCCAATGCCGCGATTTCGCTTGTTGAACAATACGCTTCGGGGACATACATAAGCCCGATAGACATACCTGCCGCTCCGCAATCTAGGCTTTCACGCAAATAAGCGCGGGCTTCTTCCATTTGAGCGGGAGTAAAGGGCGAGGAGTCAAAGCCTTTGCAAGCGATGCGGATAGCCCCCATGCCCGCATAAAACCCAATGTTGATGGGCAACGGCGCCGAGCGCAACCGCGCCGCGTATTCCGCGGGAGTGCGGAAGGTTTCACAAGAAAAATCTCCAAGGCAGGGGTCCAAATAGTTTTGCAGAGCCGGCCGTGTTTCCGGCCTATTGGGTACAGGCGCCATGCCGCAATTGCCCGTAAAGCATGAAGTAATCCCCTGAGAAATTTCGATAAGCCCAAAATTGTCCGCCAGCGCCGCCGTGTCGCAGTGCCGGTGAAGGTCAATAAAACCGGGACAGACAACTTTCCCTCCGGCATAAATAAGTTCATCCGCAGCGCCGGTATAGTGTGCCCCGGCGCTTTTGATAACATTGCCTTCTATAAAAATATCGCCCGTAAATGGGGCATTCCCGCTTCCATCTACAATCGTGCCGCCTTGTATGAGAATGCTCATAGGTGCCTCCGCCTGTTTTTGCGTCAACCGGATTTGCGCAGCAAACCCGCCGCAACGGTTTCAGTATGCCATAGAAGAAAATTTTTGTCTGCCGCCTTCCAAAATCAACGAGCCGGCGCTCGCCACAGTTTAGTCGCCTGTATCGGGGGAGTAGACATCTCTTTTGACTTATGCTACCATACAAATGTTTACATAGGACTTAGGGCAACGCTGATTAAATTGACCCTAATCAGCGTTGCCCCTGTAGTTTCTCATTTTATTGCGGAACTACAGGGAAGGAAGCACTGATACGGAAGCGTGCCTGTTGCGCAGACGTTGCAATTTAACGGCTTGCCGAAGAGCCAATTCGGGCTGAAGCTCGAAATTAACGTTGCCCTGATGAAATATCCGGCATTGTCCGGTTTTTAAGAGAGGATTATATGAATGAAATTAGGCAGATTGAAGCGGCGCAGATGAAAAGCAGCCTGGATGAATTTCGCATCGGAGATACGGTCAAAGTTCATTTTAAGATTGTGGAAGGGACAACCGAGCGTATTCAGATATACGAAGGGCTGGTAATAGCGGTAAAGAATTCCCGCACCGGGAAGACTTTCACCGTCCGTAAAAATTCCTACGGTGTGGGCGTGGAACGTATTTTTCCGGTTCATTCGCCGCGTATAGCCGGTGTAGAAGTTACCCGTGCCGGTAAAGTGCGGCGTTCAAAACTTTACTACATCCGTGAAAAAATCGGAAAAGGCGCAAAAATCAAAGAGCTTTTGGGGCCAAAAGCAGCCCGTTCCCGAGCGGTTGTTGCGCCCCCAGTCGCTGCTGTTCAGGAGCCTGCCGCTAACACATGAACCCTGTTCCTGTAACGGCTTTGCAAGAAGGGGCGCGGTATCCAGCGCCCCTCTATGTTGACGGCAGTGTTTTTTTACGGCCTAATGTCGAAATAACTCAAAAGGATTTGGACACCCTTAAAAATCTTGGCGTAATCGAAGTGTTTACCGATGCTCCGCCTCCGGCAAATACTGTCGATACGCCCCCGCCGCCGGAAGCCCCTCTGCCGAGCGCTGTCCAACCGGCTGCGGAGAGCGGCGCAAATTCGGTGTTCTACCGGCTGGGTGAAGAAATAAAGCTGCTCAAAAACGTGTTCAATACTATCGGGGCAAAAAACGCAATAAAACCGCGCATTATCTGGACTATTGTTGCCACGCTTCTTCAATTGCTTAAACGGGACAAAAACGGCTGCATAGAATTTGTTTTGTGCAATAATATACGCAGCAACGATTTGGCTAAAAGTTCCGTGAATATCGGTATTCTTACGGCGCTTATAGCGATAGAAAAAGGCATTAGCGACCAGGTTGTTCCCGAATTGGTTTCCGCTGCCCTGCTTCATGATACGGGTATGCTGCGCCTGCCGAAAGCGCTGCTCGAAAAAAAGACACCGCTTACGGATGAAGAAAAAAAACTCATTCAACAGCATGTGGTGTTTTCGTACCATATTGTGAAAGATGAATTGCACTACCCAGCCAGTATCGCCGCTGCGGTTTTACAACACCATGAGCGCTGGGACGGTATGGGCTATCCGCAGGGAATCGCCGGCAACAATATCGACAAAGGGGCTTGCATTATAGCGATAGCCGATAGTTTTGAGGCGCTGGTGAGCATCAAACCGTACCGCAATTCGATGAACGCCTACCATGCTATGAAAACGATGATGAGCGAGAATTTAAGCCATTTTTCCCCCCGCGTTATGCAAGACTTTGTTAAAATAATGGGAATTTATCCTATAGGCAGCGGTGTCATACTTAACAACGGCGCGTACGCGCGGGTGCAGGATGTCAACAAGGACGCTCCCCTGCGCCCTATCGTCAAAATTACCGCCAATTCATCAGGCGACCCCGCTCCTGACGGCGAAATCATTGACCTTCTTTCGGTAAAAAACCTGTACATTACCCAAATTTACGATTCCGGTAAGGCCCGGTGAACACGAGTGCGCGGGGCAGGCAAGGGGAGGATGAGGCCGTCCGTTTTCTTGAAAATGCCGGAATCAGGGTAATTGAACGTAATTTTCGGACGGAAGGCGGTGAAATCGATATTATAGCGCTGGACGGGGAGACTATCGTTTTTATAGAAGTAAAAAGTTGGACGGGCTACGGTATCGAAAATCTTGAATTTAGCATAAGTGAAAAAAAACAGCATAAAATCATAGAAACCGCTAAATTCTTTCTTTCAAAATATCGAAAATATAAAGGTATGGCAGTGAGATTTGATGTCATTTTTATAGCGCGAAGTAGTAAGCAACACCAACAAGCGCTGCCGACCCACCTTGTCTCGGCATTTTCGGAGAATGTATGATAGCGTTACAACCTGAACGGAGAAAAAAAACGGCAGACCCGTCAAAGATTGCCAACTTAAGACTGAAGATAAACGATGAAAAATATCTTAAAGATGCTATTTCCCGTCTAGCCCAGGTTGTAAGTAATGAATATGTTGAACGAGGACAGAGGGGTATATATGATGAACGAAAATGGGAAGGGGGACGGTAACTATTCCCCAAAGAAAAACAACGGCGGCAAAGGCGGCCAGCAGCCCCGCTATCAGCGGAATGCCGGCAGTCATAATGACAAGAACTTTGACCGCGGCGGGCGTGGTTTCGGCCGCGCCTACCCAAACAACGAACATTCCGCGCAGGGCTATGGCCGAAAAGATGACAACCAGCAGGGGAAATCAAAGAACAACAAGCAACAGCAGCCTTTCAATTCCTATTTTGAGCGGAACAAAAAAAACGACCGCTTCCGTTTTGATAAAAACAAAGGCCCGTTGCCGGAACGCTCCAGATGGACTCCCCCTAAGATACCAAAAGAAGAAATCCCTGTGCCTGTGTGCCCCATTTGCGGGCAGCCGATAACCGAACTAGCGCTTGCTTTTTCGGATAAGAATTCTGAAAACGCGATTCATTTTGAATGTGCCCGCGATGCCGTTTTTCGCGGCACAGAATTGGCGCCGGGTGATACGATTGCTTACATTGGCGCGGGGCGTTTTGGCATAGTCCATTATCCAAACCAGCAAAATTACAAAAATATGACTATCAAAACTATTGTAGAATGGGAGAAACGCGAAGAACGAGTGCATTGGCGGCGTATTGTTGCCAACCATTTCTCAATAGCATAAAATGGAAACGTCTATGAACTACAAACGAATCGCCATTATTGGCGCTATGGAAGAAGAAGTCGCCATTCTTAAAGAATGCATGGAACATCCCCAGGCTGAGAACGGCTATCTGCATGGCAGCCTGTCAGGAAAAGAAACGGCCTTGATGCAGTGCGGCATCGGAAAGGTAAATGCCGCCGTGGGCACAGTCCGCCTTATAGACAGTTTTAAGCCGGATTTGGTTATCAATACCGGGTGCGCGGGCGGCATAAATAATGCCGGCGATATCGTAAAACTGAACTTTGGCGATGTGGTGCTCTCTGAAAGGCTTGTTTATCACGATGTTGATGTGAGCGCTTTTGGTTATTCTTTGGGACAGATCCCCGGTCAGGAACGGTTTTTTACCACACCGCCCAGTGTGCTTTCGCTTGCCGAACAGTCAATTGCTGCTCTTGTCAAAGAAGGCGCTCTTCCGGCAAGCCTAAACAGTATTCGCGGACTTATTGCTTCAGGCGATGTTTTTATGTGTGAAACGCCCCGCATTAATACCATAGCGGCGCATTTTCCCGGCCTTCGCGCCGTAGAAATGGAAAGCGCTGCCGTAGCCCATGTTTGCGCCCTTTCCCAAACGCCGTGCCTTGTCATTCGCGCAATTTCCGACATAGCGGGCGAAGAAAGCCCAGTTACCTTTGATGCCTATCTCCCGATAGCCGCCCAGTATTCATCGGCCATTGTCCTCAAAATACTTGAAAACATTTAGGCCTGCTCATACTGTTACAAGGGACAACGCTGATTAGTATTTGCCTAAAATCACCGCTTTGTTATCGTAGAAAAAAACAAAATAGTACCGGTAAGAACGGTAAAAATTGAAGAACCGAGTCCAGAGTCTAGAAAAGCGATGCCGGCGGTAAATTTCAGGATAGTATAAAAAAGACAGGCCGGATAGAGCAATAACGGTTCATTGCGGGCAATAAGGCCGGCGGCAATCGCTGCCCAGCCTGTACCGGAGGGGAAGCCTTGGTGGCAAATGCCGTCCGTACCGGCAACTGCCATAAACCCGGCCAGAGCGGCGCAGATGCCGGAGGTTGCCATGCTGCCTATCCAAAACCGTTCCGGCTGTATGCCGGCATAACGGGCAAAAGCCGGCGCGGCGCCTGCTATGCGCATACGGTAGCCGTGCCGATTCCGATAGAGCGCCAGCCAGAAAAGCGAAGGCAATACCAGCGCCGCTAAAATCAAAACATTAAGGCTGGACGGCGGTAAAATTCGCGGGCTTATCAGCTCTTTGGGCAAACGCCGCATTGCCAGAAGATTGCCGTCTGTGCCGCGCAAGGGGCCGCCTATCAAATAATTCAAGAGCGGTACGATAAAAGCGGCAAGCAAAAAACTGGTAATAAGTTCATGCGCTTGAAAAAAGCGTTTGCAAATTCCGCAAAGCGCTCCCATAAGAGCGCCTGCAGCACAAGCGGCGGCGACTCCGGCGCACAGTACCAAAAACGGCGGAATTTGCCCGTACAAACCAAGCATAACTGCGGATGCGCAAAAACCGCCCGCATACATTTGGCCTTCTATTCCGATGTTAAAAAGGCCGGCCTGGCGGGCTATGGTAAATCCGCATGAAGCGGTCAAAAGAACGCCCATCCAGTCCAGCGCATTGCCGGTAAAATAAATTATCCCCGGCATAAGCCCTCATCAACCGCGTAAAGACAGCCTTTTTCCAGTACAAACAACCTGCGGCACAATTCGCTCAGGTCTTCAAGCGTAGACGCAAAAAGAAGGATGCCGATACCGTCAGCGGCGGCATCTTTAATTTTCCGTCCAAGCCGGCGGCGTTGTTCAATATCAAGCCCCCAGAGCGCCTGAGAAATAACGAGAAAACCGCCGGCCGATTCCAATTCCCGTTCTAAAACAAGCCGTTGGAGCATACCGCCGGAAAGAATGCCGAGTTTTCGTTTGGGACGGACTTTTATGCGCGCTTTTTCAAGAATTCCCCGTACCAAACCATTAAGTTTTTTCTTGTTCATAAAAACCGCGCCGCCGGCGCTTTCAGCATGATGATGAATTATCAGGTTGTCGTACAGAGAGAGGCTCCGGTCAAAACCCGCAATGCTCAGCGAAGGCTGCCTGCCGCCGGCCGCGCCGTCCGTCCGCCGCAAGCCGGCGGCAACATACGCGCCGCCGGCTTGCCGAAAAGCGCGCATGTCCCCTGCTGTGTTTCGCCCCAGCACGGTAATCATACCGGAATCCGGCATGTTGTATCCGCAAATGGCCATTTCCAGCGTTTCTATGCCGTCACTTTTCTGACCGGCAATTCCCACAATTTCTCCGCAGTGGACAGAAAATTCAACCGTATTCAAAATTCCGGCATTCAAGTTTGATACCGATAGCGCCGGCGGCTCTAAACAGGTATTCTTTTGGCAAACGGCCGCCTGGTGTTCCTTGTCAAATCTGCCAAACATCCGTTCTTCCAGTTCTGTGCGTGTCCAAGCCGCCGCCGGGCGCGTTTCGATGATGCGGCCATTGCGCATAACGGTGATTCTTCCGGCAATACGAAGTGCTTCGTCCAGTTTGTGGGTTATAAGCGCGATGCTAAATCCTTGCGCCGCCAACGCCGGAAAAAGCCTGTCCAATGCGGCGTTTTCCGCCTTGTTCAGTACAGCGCCCGGCTCGTCCAAAATAAGGCAGCGCGCGCCGGAAAGAAGAACCGCCAATACAGCCGCTTTGTGCCGGCCGGCATCGTTTAATGTATCTGTTTGCGCGTCAAGCGGAAGGTCGATAGCAAAACGCGCGGCAACGGCGGCGGCTTTTTTACGCAAAACAGCCGGGCGGAACCAAAATCCATCCATACCCAAAACACAATGTTCCCAAACCGCCACACCCGGACAGACTTCAGGACGCTGCCGTACCATGCCTATGCCTTTTTTGCGGGCGGCAGATGGCCCGTCAATGCGCGTAATGGCACCGTGCAGTTTGATTTGCCCCGTATCCGGTTTGACAAAACCCGCCGGAATGTGCATTAACGTGGATTTGCCCGCACCATTTTCGCCCAACAAAGCATGAATTTCGCCTTCGCGCAAATCCCAGTTTGCGCCGGTCAATGTGTTGTGCCGGTTGCCCGGAAACCGTTTGCTAATGTTGATAAGTTCAATCAATCTGTTCGGAGCCTTTTACCATAGCGCCGTGCGGGAACATTTCCCAAAAAAGGCACCGGCAAACGCGGATTAAATCCTCGTTTGGATTTAATCCGCGTTTTGTTGAAAGGTTTTCGTACGGTTTTGGGAAATATATTTGTGCCAACTGAAGTTTTTAGAAATTCCCTTATTTTACCAAACTGTCCCGCAGAGGAACCGGCGTAGTGTCTTTTTCATCAATACGGTTTTCATATATCCAGAATTTTGTGTCTTTGGCAATAACGTTGCTCAGCAGCAACACCGCGATAACGTTGGGAATCACCATGAGCGCGTTGAGTATGTCGGCAATATCCCAAACAAGCCCAAGCGGTACGGTGCATCCCGCCAAAACAATGACAGTGTAAAGTATACGGTAGGGAATTATCACTTTGGTGCCGAGCAGGTATTCCGCGCCCTTTTCACCGTAATAACTCCAGCCAAGTATGGTAGAAAAAGCAAACGTTACAAGCCCGAAAGTGAGGATGATTTTGCCAAAATACGGAATTTGGCCAAAGGCCTCGTTCACAAGGGACGCGCCGTTTGAATAATCAATAGCCGGATTCGCGAGGGCGGACGTTACCACGACAAGCCCGGTCATTAAACATATAATAACGGTATCCCAGAAGGTTCCCGACATCGACACAAGCGCCTGACGTGCCGGATTCTTGGTTTGTGCCGCCGATGCCACAATGGGCGCCGAACCCATGCCGCTTTCATTGGAAAAAAGCCCGCGCGCAATGCCGAAACGGGCTGCTTCTCTAATAGTATATCCCAAAAGCCCGCTACCCATTGCCTGCGCGTTAAACGCATGGATGCAAATTTCTCTGATGGCCGGGCCTATGAATTTCACGTGCATTGCCAAAATGATAATACAGCCGATTGTGTAGAGAACGGACATAATCGGCACAAGCCCCACGCAGACATTGGTTATCCAACGAATACCGCCTATCAGCACAAGGCCGGTAAGTATCATCATAACAAGACCGGGTATCCACAAGGGCGTGTTAAAGTTTTCGTGGAAAACCTTTGCTACCGCATTGGACTGAACGCCATCGCCTATACCGAATGCCGCCAGCGCCGCGAAGAGCGCGAACAAAATACCGAGCCATTTCATTTTGAGGCCGCGTTCAAGGGCAAACATCGCGCCGCCCAACATCATGCCTTGCTCATCTTTGACACGGTATTTCACCGCGATAAAACTTTCCGCATACTTTGTCGCAATGCCAAAAACGCCGGTAAACCACATCCACAGTACCGCGCCCGGCCCGCCGAGCGCCACCGC
>JAIRPM010000162.1 GCA_031257075.1 Spirochaetaceae bacterium | reverse complement strand
CAGCGCCGTTATCATGATGCCGCCGATTCCGAGGCAATGTTAAAAACAGCGGGCATTACCCTTGAATATGTTTACGATGAAGTGCAGCGCTATTAAAAATGAATCTTTTCAACCGGTTTTTTCAACGTTTCTTTGTTTTTTTTTCGTTATTTGCGGCCGCCGGGCACATCCCGGCGCAGGATTTTTATTGGGACGTTCCCGAACAATTTTTGCCGGAATTTACAAATTCGGCGCATTTTCCCCAGCCGGCATCAGGCGCGGGCACGGCAGCAATAGCATGGCAGGAAACAGAAGTATCAAGCCGTTCAAGCGCCTCCGAGTACGGGAATGTGTATATTTCACTTGCCGTAGCCACGTCAAACGGCGCGGACGGCGGCAGAATCCCGCAATGGTCGGTTTATCGCCGTGTCGCCGGGCCTTATCCCTACGGCCGTGAAGAACCATGGCTTTACAATATTTGTGTCGATAAGCGTGGCCGTATTATACTGGCGGTAGCCGCATCTGCCTCCGTTACGGAAATACTTATATCCGAAGACCGTGGCAAGACTTTCCGCAAACGGCAGCTTTCCGTTACAAACGCCAATGACACACTTTTGGAAGCGGGCGCTTATGAATCGCTTGCGCCGCGTATTTTCCCTATGGAAAATGGCGGTTATCTAATGTTTGTAGGCCGCAGCGTAAATCAGGCGCTCACACTCTACTATGCCCGTTCAACCGATGCCTTTAACTGGACACCATTCGAACTTTTTACCGCCGGAGACAGCGGGCTTACCCTTAACTTTCTCCCTACGCACGCAAGTTTTTCCGGCACCGAATACGTTGTTTTTCAATCGTATGTACATGGCGCGGACAATCGTATAAGTTTTCAACTTTTTTTAAAAACAAGCGCGGACGGCGGTATTACATGGACACCGGCGCGGCGGATTACCAATTTTCGTGACCCGCTAAACACTGCCGCCGACCCTGCTTATTTTGGCAATGAGCGTCCTCATATTATAGCGCATGGGGATAATCTTTTTCTGGTATGGGAACGAAAGTACATTTCAAGCGGCGCGTCGGTTTACGCGCTTACGTTAAACAGCGGCGGGGATGCCGTAGGCAGAGCGGAACGTGTCAATCAAACGAATGCCGCATGCATGTCGCCTATAAGCGTCGAAGCGGGAGGCAGGCTTTGCGTACTTTGGTTTGACAACCGGCGCGGGCTTAATTCCGTGATGATGGCGGTGCGTTCAGGCACAGGCTGGGAAGAGCGCATTGTTTCCGGCGCGGGGCATGATTCGATGTTTGCAAGCCCCACTCTTGCGGCAGGAAACCTCTATGTATTCTGGCAGGATGGCGCCGGCAGTTCATCGCGTATCTACTACCGCGAACAAGACAGGGAGATACTACCGCCTGCTGTGAAAGGGCTTAATTTTACGGCGAATGAGGCTACGCGTTCTACGTTGGCCCGGATAACATGGGAGCGCCCGTCCGACCCGTCCGGCGTACGCGGCTATTCATGGGTATGGAGTCAAAAAAGCGATGCCATTCCCCCTCCTGTTGTTTCCGCCAACTCAGATGTAAACAGCGTTGAAGTGAATGCGGACGCTGACGGCGCATGGTATTTTATCATACGGGCAAGCGACAACGCGGGAAACTGGTCGGCTGTTTCATCTGTCGTATTTTTGCGTGATACAACCCCTCCCCTTCCCCCGCTTGTTACGGAAGAACCCGCCGACAATGCCGGCTATCTCCTGTCCAACACTTTTACCTTGCGCTGGCAGAACGGTGACGCTTCCGACGTTACGGGATACTACTGGCAACTGGATGCCATCCCCAACCGCGGAGATGGCGCTTCGGAATGGCGCGCCTATACCGCTTCGCTTCCTCCGCCAAACCCGGAAGCAGGGCGCAATATGGGGATGCGTACCAGCCTTTTTTACGATGACATTGACAACGGCGCGTACCGTTTTCGCGTCTACGCGCTTGACTATGCGGGCAATGTAAGCGCTCCTGCGCTCTATTATTTCAGATTAAACAAATATGTCCCCCGCACCTACATTACCTTCATTGATTCAACGCAGGACATACAGGGAAAACTTGCCGTACTGATACGCGGGCGCGGTTTTTCCGAAGGCGGGGCAGTCAACGAAATTGAATTCCGCCGCGCCGGCGAAAAGGCGGCCGAACGTGTTATCCGTTTTAATGCCGGAGAATTCACTATACGCAGCGACCATGAAATTTTTATTCCGGGTGTTGAACATCTTAAAGGAGGCGAGTATTATATTTCCATCCGCCATCCGGTGCGCGGCACAACGCAAAGTTCATTATCACTTGTCATAGGCAGAACGCAGACGGTTAAATTTGGCGATTTTTCGCTTTTCTGGTCGCCTGAATGGAGGGTGCGTGAAACACGCCGCTATACGCTTGATTCACCCGTTGCCGTGTTTGCTGTCGTTTTTGCCTTCGGGCTTGCGCTTGTGTTTCTTTCCGTGCGAACCGCGCGTTTTGTTATCCGCGAACAAAATGCCCTCAAACTGGAAGCGGCCGCTTTATTGTATGGAAACTTTATGCCGGTAGACGAAAAAGAAATGCTTATGCGCAAACAAAAACAACGCCGCCGCGGACTGCGTTTCAAACTTACGCTCTTTACCGCAACGCTGGTAATCTTTGTCGTTGCTCTTGTTTCCGTGCCTCTTTACTACATGATGATTGTTACCGAACGCGCTATGCTCCTTGACGGCCTCTATTCCCGTTCCCGCGTACTCCTTGAAGCGCTTGGCGCCAGCGCCCGCGTATTCCTTCCCGCCAATAATGTGCTGGAATTGGGCTATCTTCCCGACCAGAGCATGTCCATACCGGAAGCGCGCTATGTTACAATAACCGGTTACGGCGAAGGGGCAACTACTACCAGCGATTATGTATGGGCAACCAATGACCCCGATATATTTTCCAAGATTGACACGGCGGAATTTGAGCCGGGTGTATCGCGCATTACCGACACGATAAGCCCCTTCCTTGAAGCATATCAGGATGATTTGAACGCGCGCGCGGCTGAATCGATAGGAACGCTCGCGCAGACTGTTTCCGGTTTGAACGCGGAAAGCCTGTCGCTTTTTAACGCCTCCGACGCGGAAAGTTTGCGGCGTATTAGCGATATACAAAGGACGGTGCGCACACTGGAAACGCGCATAGTCGAAATTCTTGACATAATGAACAAAGATATACGTTCCGAACCGGCTTTCACCCTGGAAAATCACCAGAACAGGGACGGCACATTTTTATTATACAAGCCTGTGCTGTTCAGGCAGGGTGCAAGCGATATTTATGTACGCGGGATGATACGGCTTGAAATATCAACAGTCTCGATACATGAGGATTTGCGCCAGCGTCAAATGGGTATTTTCCGTATTATTTTGACCATCGCGCTTGGCGCTCTTGTAATAGGCTTTTCCGGCGCTCTCGCGCTTTCTTCCATCATCGTGGGGCCGGTAAAAGCTCTCGTTTCGCATGTCGAAAAAATCCGCGATACCGAGGACAAATCAAAATTAGAAGGCGAGGATATTATTATTAAAAGCCGTGATGAATTGGCCGTACTTGCCAATACGATAAATGATATGACCCACGGCCTTGTAAAAGCCGCTATCGCCAGCCATGATTTAATAATTGGTAAGGAAATACAGAAAAAATTTATACCGCTGGAAATCGACAGTTCCGGCGACAAAAAAACCTTTGGCTATTCACACAGCGACAAAGTGCGGTTTTTTGGGTATTATGAAGGGGCAAAAGGCGTTTCCGGCGACTACTTTGACTACCGTGATTTAGACGGGCGCTACTATGCCATCATAAAATGTGATGTCGCCGGAAAAGGCGTTCCGGCGGCGCTTATTATGGCTCAGGTCGCCACAATGTTTATTAACTATTTTAACGGCTGGAAAGCCTCTGAAAAGAATTTTCAAATTGAAACGCTGGTGTATCAGATTAACGCGTTTATTGAAAATCTTGGCTTCAAAGGCCGTTTTGCCGCGTTTACGCTCTGCCTGCTCGATTCCGAGACCGGGCTTGCGCGTTTTTGCAACGCCGGTGATAACATTATCCATTTATATGACGACAGCGAACAAAAAATGAAACGTATATCCCTTCCGCAGACTCCGGCGACCGGGATTCTGCCCAACGATATGGTAAGCGGCGCGGGCGGTTATCATGTTGATAAACTGTATATTGACCATGGCGATATACTGCTTTTGTACACCGACGGAATCGAAGAATCCAAGCGCAAATTCCGCAATTCCGAATACGAAGAAATTGTATGTACGTATGAAAACGCGCCCAATGACACCCCCCATGAGAACCATGTTGTAGGGCAGGCGGATGAAGAAATGGGCGTTGACCGCGTAGAGGCTATCATCGAAGCGGTAATGAACAACTCTTCGTATCATCTATTCAAACACCACAATCCTGAAGGTGACATCGAATACCATTTTGATTTTTCAGACTGCCGCCGGACGGTGGAAGAAGTAATTATGGCAATGGTGTCGGTGGAAAAAATATTCCGTATGTACCCGCGCCCGGCTTTTGAAACCGCTCGCGTACTCGTAGATTCAAAAGTAGACGCATTCTTGAAAGACCATTTCTTGGAATACAACAAATACTGCGCTCTCCGTGAACGTTTTCTAGAAAGCGGCAATTACCTTTATTATCTCAGAACCGCCGAGGACGAACAGTACGATGATTTAACCATGCTCGGCATCAAACGGAAGTAGCGTGCCGGCAGCCGCGCGAAGGCATTGAAGCCAACGTTTTTTCTTATTAGACTGTTATCAATGAAAATAGAATGTTATTCCCCGGGAATAAAACGGAAAGAGATGGATGCCGTTCTTACGGTGCTGGTCGATGAGAAAATCGGGCCAGGAGAACAGGCGCAAAGGCTGCTGGCGCTTACCAAAGAACGCATAGGTTATGAATACGCCCTTTCATTGCGGAGTTCCGCGGCAGCGCTCTATATCGCGCTGTCGGCTCTTGACATTCAGCCCGGGTCAAAGGCTGCCGTTTCAGCGCTCTGCCCGCTCTACTACACGTTTGTTCTCAAAGCGCTCAGGATTACGCCGCTTTATTGCGACATCGAACAGGGCAGCGCCTGTATTAGCGCCGGCACAATCCGCGCCGCGCTGAAACAATCCGGCGAAACCGAATTAAGCGCGATTATTGTAAGCGAAACGCTGGGAATGATGCCCGATATGGCGCCGTTTACCGAATTTGGCATTCCGCTTGTCGAAGACATTTCAAGCGCTTTCGGCTCAAAATTGAACGGAATGCCTGCCGGCGCTTTCGGGACTTTCACGCTTCTGGGGCTTGAAGAACGTGATATGCTTACGGCAGGCGGCGGAGCGCTTCTTTTTGCCGCGGATAAACACAACGCTTCTCTGTTGAAAGGATTTTTTCCTCTTCCGCCCGAAGCCGGATTAGCCGATATGAACGCGGCAATGGCTCTAGTTCAATTTCGTGAATCGCAAAAAAACCTTGCCCGCCGCAAAGAAATTTCCGAAGCGTACATTCGCGCCGCGCTGCAAAGCCGGCACAAACTTTTTGCTATGCCGGACAACTTTGAATACAATAACTATACGTTTCCGGTTATTCTGGAAACAGGAATGAAAGACGTGCAAAATTACGCCAAACGCAAAGAAATAAACGTTGAACAGGCTTTTTCGGAAACACCTGCCGCAAAAGGCCTGACCGGCGGCCTTTGCCCGGAAAGCGGCCTTCTTTCTATGCGGACGGCGCTTTTTCCCCTCTACCCGCGGCTTTCCGGCAATGATGTTGAACGGGTTGTAAAGTTGATTCAAACCCTGCCCTAAGGCCCATTACAATCTAACATATACCGGTTTGCCGGTGTCAGGATGGTTAAAGCGAAGGCTTACCGCGCAAAGGCCGAAGAAGTCATATTCCGTGTCAATTTTCCCGCCTCCATAAAGGGTGTCGCCGCAAATGGGATATCCTATCCATGCGAGGTGGCAGCGGATTTGATGCCGGAAACCGCGTGTCAACATAACGCGCCAGCGGAACGTTTCCCCCTCCCCTTTCTCAATATTTAGGATACGGGTACGGTATACGGATTGGCCGGCATTTACGGAAACAGGCCTCACCGTTTTCGCGCCGGGGCCATAAGCCCGAAAACCGCTTTCAATATCAAATGGTGCCTTTTCATCCATAGGCGCTTTATCCGTCGGCGGGAAACCTGCCGGCGGATAAACAGGTTTGTTCCATGTTATCGCACGGTATTCCTTTTCAAAACGCCCCTCTTTCTGTTCCGCGCTAAAGAACGCGAACGTTTTGGCAGTGAGGGCAAATAGAACCAAGCCTTCGGTACAGTAGTCAAGACGATGTACAGCGCCGCCTTCTACCGGTTTCCTGCCTTGCGCTGCAAGCACGCCGGGAAAAAGGCCGGCACACCAGTGAAGAAGCGTATTTTTACCGCCGTCCGCGGATAACGGGACAGTGTGCATATTGGGCGGTTTGTAAATAACGGCAAAGGAAGTGTCATAACCGGCAACAAAAGGCGTTTTCATTCGTCCCATATAAAATTTTTGCCTGCCGCAATCCAGTCTACAAATTGGCAGGCGGTACGGGGCGAACGCCCGTTAAACCACCGCTCCCATTTAGCGGCGTTTTCGCGGAATGACTCACGGGATATTGCGTCCTGCCGTGAAAACAATCCGCGTTTGGCGGCAATGGATTCGGCAATATCAAAGTACTCATCCTGCGAAGGAGAGGTAAAAATCACCGTAATACCGAAACGGTCGGATAGGGAGAGTTGTTCCTGCATCGTATCGAAAGCACGTACATCATTTCCAGAAAGCCCGGCGGGCCGGTCGGTAAAATTCTCTTTTACAAAATGGCGGCGGTTACTCGTAGCGTATACGGCAATATTAGAAGGCTGTTTTTCAACGCCTCCTTCTAAAAGCGCTTTGAGCATCGTAAAAGAATCATCCTGTTTTTCAAAAGAAAGGTCGTCAATAAACAGAATAAATTTAAGCGGGCGGCCTTCAAGTATATCAAGTATTTTACCTATGTCCTTAAAGTCTTCTTTGCGCACTTCTATAAGCCTAAGCCCGCGGGGGGCGAATTCGTTGCAAACAGCCTTTACCGTAGCCGACTTTCCTGTTCCCCGGTCGCCATAGAGCAGCATATTGTTGACCACGCCGCCCTCCAGGAAACGGCGTGTATTTTCTATAACCAGGCCGCGTTCCGCCGTATAGCCGGACAAATCCGCCAAAGATACGGTGTCGGGGCGACGCGCCGGAATCAACGCTCCACGCCAATAAAACATGGCCTTGTTATGAAAAATCCCCGCCCCTTCTTTTTGTATCAAGAGGGCAAGCGCTTGCGGTGAAAAATCGAAAGGTTCCCATGCGGCAGGAGCATTAACAAGCAAACATTCATCCGCTATGCGGCTCAATTCAGCATAAGGTTTTACCAGTTCAGCAAGCGCGGAAAAATCAAAACCGGCAAGCAAACGCAAAGCCTCTAAATCGCGGCTTACAAAATGAAAAATTATTTTATGTTCGTTTTTGTGAACACATTGGTTCGAAGTCCACGCATTTTCATCTGATTGTATGATTTTACATACAGCAGAATAAAATGTATCGCAACCGGCACCCGCAAAAATAGCGGTAAAATCCGACCACGCGAGGGCTATCCGGCCTAAAATAGCCGTTTGCTTTCCGGCATCCGCGCCGGGAGGAAGGAGTAAGAGGCTTTTCAGAAGGCGTATAAACGCCTTAATAAGCGGCTGTTTCCTCACTTGCGAAAAAACGGCAAGCGAATAAACCGCAAGAATTGCCGTATGTATCATACTATTTTCTCCAAAAACCGGTTGTAAAACCCGGTTGGTTTTACAACGGCTCAATAAAATTAGGTTTATGCTTTCATAAGTTCGATAACAAGCCGGCAAGCGGAGGCCATTTCCGAAAGATTTGCGTATTCGTCAAGGCTGTGAAAATTATAAGCGCCCGTCCAAATATTCGGTGTCGGTATTCCCATTTCGGTGAGGCGCGAACCGTCGGTGCCTCCGCGCACCGGTTTGAGCCGGAAGGTAACGCCGATTTTTTCAGCGGCGGCGCAAAGCCGCTCAAGAATTTCTGGTTTTTCTTCGATTTTTTGACGCATGTTGAAGTACGAAGGCTGAGTTTCAACGGTTACTTTCCCGTCCGGAAATTGCGTTTCAACAGCGCGAGCAAGGCTCTCAAGAGCCGCCAAACGCCGTTCTATCCCTTCCCGCTCAAAGTCCCTCAAAATAATCGTGAGCGTGGCGGAATCTTGCCGCCCCTGTATTTCCATAAGGCAATAGTAGCCGTAATAGCCGTCGGTCGCTTCGGGGGTTTCATTGCGGGGAAGCATTGCGGCATAGTATGCGGCCATAAGAGCGGCATTCACGAGTTTCCCGCGTGCGTATCCGGGATGAATGACGCGCCCGGTAAATCGTACCGTTGCCGAGTATGCGTTAAAACATTCGATTTCCAGTTCGCCCTGCGCGCTCCCATCCACCGTGTAACAAACCGTTGAATGTATCAAATCAGCCGGGAACCGGGGCAATCCTTTGCCGGTTTCTTCATCCGGTGTAAAAATAAGTTCAATTTCGCCATGTTCTATAGCCGGATGCGCAAGGATATATTCTGCGGCTGTCAGAATTTCCGCAACACCGGCCTTATCATCCCCGCCGAGGAGGCTTGTTCCGTCGGTTTTTATGATAGTATCGCCCGCCGCGTTTTTTTCGGTAACAGGATTTACATTATGGCCGTTTACTTCGTCTGAAGTGTCAAGATGGGCGAGAAAACCGGTAACAGGTATCGGTTTTGAGGTATTAGACGGTATTCGCGCGATGAGGTAACAATACGCGGTGAGCGTAACATCGCTTATTCCAAGGGCGCGCGCCTCACGTTCCAGCATTTTCGCCAATTCCCATTGACCGGCGGTCGTTGGAGTTTCGCTGATTTTCCGGTTGCTTACCGTATCGATTTTTACATAACGTAAAAAGCGCGAAAGGATGTTTTCTTCAAGCACAATTTAAGTATAAACAGGGCTGCCCTTAAAGAATAGAGGGATTGTGCCGAAAATTCTTATAAGGAGTCTGATTTTCAAGGATGAAAGCGTCTACTATCAAGTTTTTTATTTTTTGCGCCTTTTGGGCGTTTAGTACTGTTCCGCAAACTTTTGGAGCAAACAACATCGCGGTAATGGTTGTTGAAACAAATATTACAAATGGAATTTCTAATAACCATGCGGCAATTTGGGAAAGCGGCATTATGGATGTATTCTTTTCTGAAGGCTTCATTGTAAGCAACGCCCAATCAATACGAATTCCCAAAAACAAACGCGAAGATTTTCCATCCGAAGCTCTCATTGATTTTCAAGAAGCAATAGAAAACGGCAGCGATTATTTTGTACTCGCCACGTTAAATTATATTCCGACGGATGACAAAAAAAATCCGCCCCTTCTCGATTCCGCGAATCTTAAATTATTTCAAATCAATCCTTACCGGTTAGTGTATGAAAAAAAAATAACATTAGAGACTGGAAAATCCATCGCAAAAGAAGAATGGGCAAAAGTTCAAATCGCCGCAAAAACGCTGCTGCCTTATATGAGAAACAGCGCGTTAAGCATGGGCGGCGGCGGCACCCGCCACAGCGGCGTGGCTGCCGCGGGAGCGGGGCATGACAACGAATAAATTTGTGAAGCCGTTAAAAAAAGCTTTTTTTGCGGCAGTAATTTTTTTGGCGTTCTCAGGAGCTTCGTGGGAAGGGCCTTCAGGTATAGCGCCGGTTGGCGAATTACCGGAACGGGGCTTTTATGTTACTTCCGGTTCGTTTCCGGCAAATACGGTTGTTGATATTGTTAATCTGGAAACAGGCCAAACCATACAGGCGATAGTCCGTTCAGGCCAGAGCGGCCCCGGCGGAACAGCGTTGCTTTCCCGCGATGCCGCCGATGCGCTCGGAATAGCCCAGCGAAATGGCAGCCGCATCCGCTTAAATCCGCCCTCTGAGGCTATCGCATTTTCACGCTTTACCGACGGGCGGAGTTTTTCAGGCGACCCTGATTTTGACAGCCGCGCCTTCGTCCGTGAAAACGCCCTCATCCGCCGGCGTGAAATAATCGCCAACGATGTATATCCTCGCGATTCCTATTCACAAGATAAACCTTATGTAAAGCCGGAAGTAGATATTTCGCAAAGCGCTGTGCCGAGCATCATTTCTCCGCCGCCTATGGCTGTTGAACCGATTGTCATTGTAATGCCGCCGCCGGGCGGCCCTGTTGCCGCACAAGTTCCCGAGCCTATACCGGAACCTCAGATAACAAAACAAAATTCGGCGCTGCAATCTTCGCTAGTAAGAGAATTATCACCGCCAAAGGTTATCCCTTCAGGGCCTGATGTGGTGATGTCTCTGCCGAATCCTCAAGAGCGCGGAGTTGTTCCCGGAAACTGGGTGCCGCTCTCCCCCACTTCGCCTGTCGTAACCGAATCTATGGCAGCCGTTCCTCAGAGCCCATCAGCGCCTGTTCAAACGCCTTTTACAC
>JAIRPM010000126.1 GCA_031257075.1 Spirochaetaceae bacterium | reverse complement strand
CTTGTCGCCGCGCATTTGTGGGAAAAGTTTCCCGAATATGACCTGCAAAGGGCATACCGGCGGCTTCCGGTTTACGATGAAAAGAACATGGAAAAAGCGGAAGTAGACATTCTGCTGGTAAACACCGAGTGGGCAATGGCGGTGGAAGTCAAAAGACAGGCTGACGCCGAAGATGTCAAGGAACATATAGAACGCATGGGGCGTATTTTGAAATACCCGTCGGGCTTGCTTCCTGCCGGTGTAAAACTGCTGGGGGCCCTTGCCGGAGGCATCATAACCAGCGAAGCGCGGGCGGCGGCGCATAACGCCGGTTTCTTTGTGCTTGAACTGGCGGGAGAAGCGGTTGTCCGCATACCCGAACCGGCGGGCTTCAAGCCCAAAGAATGGTAAAAACGGGACAGCGGCGGCAGGCCGATGCATTGAAAGAAAAATAGAAGACGGCTGCCAAGTCCGGCAACCGCGAATTGAATACTGATTTCCGCGCTATGCTACAGGGCCGTTATTGTATACCCGAAAAGCCAATAACGGCCAGTGTGCGCGGACAGATTGTTCATAGGCATGGAGAGGGCGTTCTTTATAGATACGTTTAGCCATACGCTTGCGTGAAGCGTGCGCCGGTTGTTTCTCCATTTCTTTTAGATGTCTTGCGTATGTTTTTTCACATTCCCGCATACATGTTCTAAATTTGCCGGTTGTTTCCATTTATTTTATCCTCCAATAAAGTGCCGGAAAATCAATTTTTCACAGGGCTTTCTTCTATATCTATGTACGCCTCAACTGTGTATTTTACATTGAATCCTCAAAAACAGACGAAATGTCTTTGACAATAGGTTTTCAGTGCATAAGTTTGCCGGTATTGTTCTTCTATAGACTCCGCTCTATCATTGTCATAAAGGAAAAACACATGAGTCAAAACGCTGATTTGCTGCTGTCAAACTGTGTGAGCGGCGGCTGCGGAGCAAAGATAGAGAGCGATGGGCTTGCCTGCTTGTTGACAGGGATTCCGGCGATGCGCGATGAGCGGCTTCTAGTCGGCTATGATGCCGCCGATGATGCCGCTGTTTACCGGCTTGATGATACCTATTCCCTTATTTTTACGGTTGATTTTTTTCCTCCTATGGTCAATGCCCCTAAGACTTTTGGCCGCATTGCGGCGGCTAATGCCCTGAGCGATGTATGGGCTATGGGCGGCCGCCCAACGCTGGCGCTTAACCTTGTGTGTTTTCCCGAAACACTGGACAAACGAATTCTAGCAGCTATACTGGCCGGCGGCGCGGAAAAAATCACCGAAGCCGGCGCTGTGCTGGGCGGAGGGCATTCGATATATGACCGGGAACCAAAGTATGGCCTTGCTGTAACCGGCATTGTCGAGACATTGAAAGTGATTCGTAACAACACGCCTGCGCAGGGGCACAAACTTATCCTTACAAAGCCTTTGGGGGTTGGGATTGTGATGGCTGCGCTGCGGGTGTCTATGGCAGACGAAGATGCGGTCAACCGGGCGGTTGCCTCTATGGAACGGCTGAATCGTTATGCCTGCGAATGTATGGCTGATTTTCATGTAAGCGCCTGCACCGACATTACCGGCTTTGGCTTGGCCGTCCATGCGCTGGAAATGGCGGCGGATTCGGCAACGATACTACTTTATCCAGATGCCTTGCCGGTTATTCCCGCAGCGGTAGATTATGCAAACGAGTATCTGCTGACTGCGGCCGGCCAACGCAACCGCAACCGCGCCGAAAAATACACCGATGTGAGCGCCCTGCCCTTTGCTATTCAGGAATTGTTGTTCGACCCGCAAACTTCCGGCGGACTGCTGATAGCCGTGCCCCCCGAAGAAGCAGAAGCGCTTGTCGGCCGTATACGAGAGGCAGGAGATACTTCCGCTGCAATAATCGGAGAACTTGCACCGAAATCAGAAAAAATTATAGTATTCAAATAGGAGAAAAATTTATGAAGACTTTGGATATGCGGGGGCAGCCCTGCCCGGTACCGGTGGTAAATGCAAAAAATGTTCTTGCAAAGCAGGATACAGATGGTGTGGCGGTTTTGGTTGATAATATCGTTGCCGTGCAAAACCTCGAAAAAATGGCAAAAGGGACCGGCTGCGGTTTTTCTTATGCCGAAGAAGGCCCAGGGCAATACCGGGTATCTATTGTCAAAGGTGCGGATTCCCAGCGGAACTTTGACACTCCGGTTGAAACTCCCGCTGCTGCCGAATCTGCGGACAGAGGGCCGGTGGTTCTTATCACGTCAGACAGTATGGGAAGAGGCTCGGAAGAATTGGGCCGTCTGCTTATCAAAGGATTTGTCTTTTCGCTTACGCAACTCACGCCGCCGCCTGAGGCTGTCATTTTTTTGAATGGCGGAGCGCATTTAACGACAGCAGGCGCAAACACGGTTCCCGACTTGAAAACGTTGGAAGAAAAAGGCGTAAACATTTGCACCTGCGGCACTTGTGCCAATTATTATAAACTGGCCGAATCGCTTGCGGTAGGATGCATAGTTGATATGATGAATATTACCAACCGGCTGTCTAAAGCATCGCGTATTATCACGATATAGCGTTTGATAGAGTAAGAAGACTGCGATTCACCGCCGGACTTTTCTTTTAATACTTTATAGGGGAAATTGTTTTTCGTATGCGCTGTATTATTTTTTAGATAGCGTATCCAGTATTCTTTATCTGTTTTGAAATGCTATTGTAAAACCTAACCTGTTATTTCCACTTATAGTATATTTTTTCTCTCGTCCATATTGATATATAATTATGTCAACATCATTGCTGTCGGATGAAACTATATTTAAGGTAACTACTTCTGTTGGTAATACTGAAACCATATATTCTTCCCCTGACCCAAGATGTTTTATTTCTTTTTTTGATATAGTTCCTTCTCTAATTGTTGGATTGCCATAATAGTTATCATCTTTTATTTGAGTATCAAATATACTGGTAGAGTATAAATTTTCATTTACTTTTCCATCTATTTTTATTGTTGCGTTTCCATTAATTATTTTTATTCCCGCTTTTACAGCAAATGACGGTGCGGTTGTTCTCGAATACAAACAAGAAATAGGTAACAATACAGTTAAAACCAAAAAACTTATATATCCAATTCTATTAATCATTTCTTTTTCCAATAAACCCTGTTTAGAAAAAAATGCCGCATAACTTCCCATTAGCAGCAGTTTTTACAGCGCCAACACTGTATTCCAAATGTTTTCGTTGACTGGTATGCCTTCTTTTAAATTTTCTGCGCGGATTTTGTGTTCCCGCTCACCCGGATAGCGCAGCGCCTCACCGTTTTCAATGGGTATAGACGCTTTCAAATCATATACAATTTGGCGTACCAGTTCATGGCCATGCTCATTCCATTGTATGTTTATGGCAATAAAAACTTGGTTCAAGTCATATTCATCTTCCGGCGTATTGCCATGTTTGCCAATTTCACAAACCGGTTTGCCGTCTGACATTAGAACGGCAAACAGGTCAAGCATAACCGAAAGAGCGGAACCTTTCCAAAAGCCCATCGGGAGAACGCGCCATGTTTTGGCAATAGCGGCAGGGTCGGTAGTTAATGCGCCATGTTCGTCATAACCGCCAACTACAGGCAGTTGTTTCCCGGCTAGTTGCGCCGATTCCAGCGCGCCGTAAGAAAACTGCGCCATTGCGCTGTCGGCCATAACATAGGGTTGAGATACACCATCATCTTCGTCATAGGGGACGCAAAAGACAAGGGGATTGTTGCCTATACGCCGGTCTGCACCGCCCCATGCCGGCATATTGGGCATAGTTGTCGTCCAGCAAATTCCTGCGCAGCCCGAATTGGCGGCCTGTATGCCAAATGCCCCGCCGCGCTGCCAGTGATTGGTGTGCCGCAGCGCAACCGCTCCTATACCGTTTTGTTTGGCAAGCGTAATGGCGCGTTCCATGGCAAAAGCAGCATTGGTATTACCCATACCCATATTACCGTCCCAAACTTCAAAGGCTCCAGCGGTTCGTACCGGCGATGGTTTGTTATTGGGCTTGATAACGCCTTTTTGAATGAGCGTAATAATACGCGGAAAACGGTTTAAGCCATGCGAATATACGCCGCACAGCGATGTATCGGCAAGATTACGAGCGCATGCTTCCGCGATTTCTTCACAGACACCGTATTTGACAAGCCGCTCCTTCATAACGGAAAAGAGTGTAGTGTAGGAAATTCTCATGTATTTAATTCCTTTTTATAGGGTAATTGGGAAGCCCGGTTTCGCGGCACCCCTGTAAATACTACTACAACGGCGTTTTTTTTACCACAGCCGCCGCAGATTGGCGCGCGGACGTGTGTTCGGTTTTGAACGTATTTCCATGCAGGCCGATTAGCCGCACCTGCAAAAAAGCGCCGGGCCGGGCACAAGCAGCGTTTACGACGCACTGTTCATCATGTTCACTGTGGCAAAGAAATTCGTTTGGATTTTTACGCGAAGGTTTATCGCAGAGTACAAGGCGTTCTTCCTCCAGAGCCGCTTCCATCGCGGATTTGGTGTGCGTTTTTTGCAGTTCAATTACACGGGAAAGCCGTTCCCGTTTGATTTCTTCGTTTATTCTGCCCGGCAGCGCGTAAGCCGCTGTCCCCCGGCGCGGATTGTAGTGATACATAAATGAAAAATTAAAATGAATGTCCTCCATAAGCGAAAGCACGTGCGCGAAATCTTCGTCCGTTTCCCCCGGAAAACCTACGAGAATGTCGGTGGTAAGGGTCAGGTTAGGAAGCGCGGATTTGAGTTTGCAGACTAATGCCCGATAAGCGGCGCTTGTGTAGCGGCGGTTCATTGCCAAAAGGATGCGGTCGGAACCATGCTGAACAGGCAGGTGGATATGCCGACAAAAACATGGGTTTTCAGCAAGGGCTTCGATAAGGCTGTCATTCACATCTTTTGGGTGGCCGGCAAGAAAGCGCACCCACCGTATTGATGTGCCTTCGATGCGGCGGGCGACAAGCCGTACAAGGCCGGCAAAATCGAACGGCCCGCTGCGGTATGCGTTCACGTTTTGTCCCAGCAGGGTAATTTCAGAGACACCTTTTTCGGCAAGAAAATCAATTTCGGATATGATAGATTCTACCGGCCGGGAAATCTCATTGCCGCGTACATAAGGAACAATGCAATACGAACAAAAATTGTTACAGCCATGCATAACCGGTACAAAAACGCTTGTCATGCCTTCGGTATAGTGTTTTTTGGCGAAGAAATCGGCGGCTTCATCTTCCGGTGAAACACAATGCAAGCGTTTTTCTTCCTGTGTCAAAATGGTTGTAAAACGGTGTTTTTGGGCAGGGGGAAGTACATAGTCCGCGCCGAGCGAGGTCAATGTGCCGGCAATGTTGGCAGCGGCGCAGCCGGCAATAAGGATTTTGAACGGCCGGCCTTCTTTTTTTCGCGCCGCCCAGTGGCCAAGCCGGCCAAGGATGCGTTGTTCGGCCGTCGCTCGTACCGAACATGTGTTCAGAATCAGCAAATCCGGTGTGGCCGGAACGCCATTGGCAGCCTCGTCCCGGCGTGACCAGCCGCGTTCTTTGAGTGTTTGTTCCATAGCTGCCGATTCAGCAATGTTCATAGGGCAGCCATAAGTTTCAATTAGATAGTTCAATAACCTATAATGACGGCTTCAAAAACAAGCGGCGCGGTACCGGTGTTTTTTATGCTGTGTGATGAACCGTTGCCGGTAATAACACAGTCGCCGCGCCGGACAACGGTTTCAACGCCATTATCGTTTACCAGTCCCTGCCCCGATTGGATGATGTAAAATTCAACTTCATTTTTATGTTCGTGATAGCCAATAGAGCCGCCGGGCGGTATTGTGATTTCCGCAATCATCTTTTCATGATGAAACACTTCAGCGGGAGCGCGGTATACAAAACCAATAGTTCCATCACCGCCGCGTACACCGTTAAGTTCCGCAACACGTTGTTCTTTTTTCCGAATTACCATGCTTTAACTCCTCTAAAACCGTTATCGCCGCAAATGCCGGGCGGCGGTAAAATGTTTGTATGCCTTACCGGTCTCAGCGCTTCCATTATAGCCATACCTGCCCAAAGAGGCTAGACTTAGAAAATGCATAAGCGCTTTACTGCTTTCTTTTTTTTATTTGTTTTTGAATGTATCCGGCTGGGGGTTGGTGTTAAACTGCTTACAGGCCGGGTTTTTACCGGTTCCGGCATAGAACGGTTGTTAGGGCTTGTTTTTGCCGCACCTTGCGCGCTTTTTCCCTTATTGGCTTTCTTTTTTTGGTTTGACAGCGCTCGCTATAGCCTGTTTAAACTTCCTTATATTGCTGGAAAGGCCGTCTGCGTTTTCTGTACGCTGGCGGCGTTTGCCTTTTACCTGATAGATTCCGGCGCAAACATGCCGGATGCCGGCCTTTCTGAGTTGTCGGCATCCGCCGGCTTGTTGGGAGCGCTGCTTGTTCCCGACATTGTTTTTCCGCTGGTTGTGTTTTTCACACGAAAATCCGCCAAATTGCAATGAACGCAAATGGCACTCAATGCCTAAGGCAGCGCTGATTAGCATTGAGTTAATCAGCGCTGCTTTAAGGCCGTTACCGTTGATTCCCGTTTATGATGGGATAACCCCGATTTCTTTGAGTTTTGCCGTGTCAAGATTGTACTTGGTTTCCAAGGCGCGAAGGGTGTCTTCGGTTACCGTAACAGGGCGGGCAAGATGTTTGGTTTCCTTGTAAGCGCCTAAAATTTTCGCAATCATCTTGAGGGGGTTAAAGCCAAGGCTTGCCATTATCCAGCAGCCATGCGTACACCAGCAGTTGGCTTTGTAACCGTGGCCAATGGCCGCGATTTCGTTTTTCCATACTTCCGAAGCGATAATTTTTTGTACATCGCAGTCATAATCCTGCACATGACCCACCGGTTCGCGCAGTTCGCAGGCGCGGAAACGGCCGTCATAATCAATGACAAGAGTTGTTTCTCCGGCGGTGCAGTCCATATTCCATGGAGTAGGTTTGTCGATATTGGTTGCGCGAATATTATACAGTGTCCGCATAAGACCGGAGTAAAATATTTTGGTAACCATTTTTGCAAACGAGCCGTCGATGCCTTCGGCGACACGTTCGGCGTATGCGGTGGTATACGGTGAAATGCGGTCTTGCAGTTCGAGGAGGGATTTTTCGGTAACAACTTTAACACCCGCCTCACGGGTAATGCCCCGGGCTGCTTCTACGGTATGTGTGTGCAGGTTGAAACGCCCGTATACCCAGAGCATAAAGTCTTCAATTTCATCAACGTTATATTTGGTAATGACATTGCCTATATTACGGATAATCTTTCCATCATCTTTGAAATTGTCGCACAGTTTTTTGATACACTCGCAGGCTTTGTAAAAACTTGGTACGCCGCGCTGCTTATCGTGCGTTTCGCCAAAACCATCAAACGAAATGCTTACGGTGATATTGCAATCAGGACAACTTTTGCGAAGGCGTGTAAGCCATTCGATAAGGCGGTCATTTTTAATGCCGTTGCTTGGCAGGTTGATGTCCTTGACGCCGTTGTTCCGATAAAACATTTCGATAATTTCCGGCAAATCCTCCCGCAAAGTTGGTTCGCCGCCGGAAAGGAAAAGACGGTTAATTTGTCCCGCTGTTTCGCTTATGCGTTTAATTGATTCAGTAGGCAAATCCGGCGCGCGTTTGTCCATATCGCCCGCATAAAAACATTGAACGCATGCCGCATTACACTTGCCTGTCGTAAACAGAAAAATCGATTCAAGCCGCCGCTTGCCATGCAAAGACTGAAACGAACTTCCTTTTCTTTTTGATTTCATATAAATCTCCCTGTAGAGTTAGCACATGGGGCAACCGTTGATGCGGCAAGCATCAGCGCTGCCCCAGTGAACAAACCCGATACAATAAGAGTATCACATTCTCAAATTCTCTGTCTGCCCTGTCAGAAGCAGGGGCATAGCACTCTTGACATAACTTTTCGCTGTTTTTACACTACAAACAAGTTTAACATTTTAAAAATTTGTCAAACTTAAGAACTTGAAGTGAATAGGCTAAATATGAGTAGAAAAGTTGTAGTTACCGGGATGGGAGCGATTTCTCCTGTCGGCAATACGGTTGAAGAATTTTGCGCGGGAATAAAGGCTGGGAAAAGCGGTGTGGGGCGTATTGACGCTTTTGATACTGCTAATTTTACGGTCAAAATAGCCGCCGAAGTGAAAAATTTTAATTCCGCGCTGTGGATAGACAAAAAGGATGCCCGTAAAATGGCGCGATTCACGCAATTTGCGGTTTCGGCGGCGGCGCAAGCGCTCAAACAAGCCGGCCTTGCTGAAGGCAGCGCGGAAACAGGCGCGAAAATCAAAAGCGACCCGGAACGGACCGCTGTAGTTATTGGCAACGGCATTGGCGGCTTTGAAATCGTTACCGAATCTTTCAAAAAGTTATTCAATGACGGCCCTGACCGTATGCTTCCGCTTACCGTGCCGCTCATGATAGCCAACGAAGCGGCAGGCAATATTTCAATGATATTTGGCACAAAAGGCCCTGCCTACACGCAAATTACCGCGTGCGCGTCTGGCGCGGATGCACTGGGGCAGGCGCTCGACCTTATCCGCATTGGCCGTGCCGATGTGGTCATAGCTGGCGGCAGCGAGTCTTGTATAGTTCCGTTTGCGGTTGGCGGCTTTTCCATGCTAAAAACACTTTCTACACGCAACGATGAGCCGGAAAAGGCAAGCCGCCCCTTTGACAAAGACCGCGATGGTTTTATCCTGGGCGAGGGGGCCGGTATCCTCATACTGGAAACCGAAGAACATGCGAAAGGACGCGGCGCAAAAATACTTGCTGAATTTGCCGCCTATGGCGGTACAGCGGATGCCTACCACATCACATCCCCCGACCCGTCCGGTGAAGGAATGGCGCGGGCTATCCGGCTTGCGTTACACGATGCCGGCCTTGCGCCTGAAGATATCGATTATTACAATGCGCATGGAACTTCTACCGCGATAAACGACGTTACCGAAACACGGTCGCTTAAATTGGCTTTTGGCCGTCATAGTTCCAAGTTGAAAATTTCCAGTACGAAAAGCATGACTGGCCATTGTATTGCGGGTGCCGGTGTGCTGGAAGCAATTGCTTGCATACTTGCGATACGGGACGGATTTTTTCCGCCGACGATTAATTTGGACAACCCTGACCCTGACTGTGATTTGGATTATGTACCGCACACTATGCAAACCGGCGTGGTACATGCCGCGATGTCGGGTAATTTAGGCTTTGGCGGTCATAACGGCGTAGTTGTTTTCAAAAAGTACTAAGGAAGCACCGGCAATCCAATCGGGGATTAAGTCATCGTTGCTCCAGTAAATCCCGCGCTGTTATTCAGATGCGGCATTGCCATTGATTTTCGGTAAATAAGTACAAACCGGTTGCGGTATATCTGCCGGAGCGGTATACTAGTATCATGCCGCCGTTAGGTCAAAAAAAACAGGAATTTCTTTTTTTCGTTGTCTTTTTTTTTATGCTGACTGCCTGTGCCGCCAGCAGACCCCCTGTGGTGCGGCCTGCCCGTTTTCCTTCCGGCAGCGGTGATGCTGCCAATGAAACATATCGTTATAATTATGAAGACAGCCTTGGAGAAAACGCGGCTGGCGCGCGTTCCGGTTTTCTGAATACGGCGGAGATGCCCGTCATAGATGTTGCCGCTGAAATTCGCGCACTCGTTGAAGCCGGTTCGCCGTCATCTTTTAGGCAAGCGATTGTCCTTATCCGGCAAAACAATGCGCAGTCTGTTGAATACGGCAGGGTCATGGGGAGTCTTGCGCTTACCATGCTCAATAAAGTGTACGATGACCGTGCCGACCTTGGAATGCGTGTTGATTTTCCGCAGATGCATAAATACAGCAAAATTATACGCGATGCCGAAGCAGGGCGGTACACCGCAGCGGCGCTTTCCAGTAATGACTATCTTGAATTAACACTGCCTTTCCTCGCGCTGCTGAACGAAAATCAGATGAGCCGTCTTTCTGCCGCTATTCCCGATTTGGAAAGAGCAAAACGGATAAATCCGCAGGGCGCGTTAGCGCACTATTTTCTAGGACTGATTTATGAAAGAATGCCTCGTTTTGACAGTGCGGCTGATGAATACAAACAAGCGCTTGCACTCGCGCCTGACTGCTATGCGGCAACGCTCGGTCTTGTGCGGATAATGTCTGCGGATGGATGGCAGAATGACGCTGTGAATTTACTGCTCGATCTGGAACGGCGTTATCCTGACAACAGCACGGTCAAACGCCAACTCATATATATATATATATACGAAAAACAATTTGACAAAGCGCTCGCCGTTATTCAGCAGGGACTTGAACAGAACAGCCGTGATGCCGGACTGCTGCTGATGCAGGCATATTGTTTTATTGAACGGGGACAGGCAATGCAGGCGCAGTTTCCGCTTGATGCTTATATACAAAACAATAAAGAAAATGCTGATTATTTATTATTACGCGCGCGTGTTGCTGCCGAAGGATACAATAACAGGACTAATGCGCTTTCGATACTACGTCCCCTTTTACGCAACTATCCTGATAATATAACAATTCGCGTATATACTATTAAAATATTATTGGAGTCAACAAACGAAAGTGAAAATGCCGAAGGGAAAGCAATGCTTTCTAATGTATTAAAAGGCAATACACAAGGTTATATTGCTCCTGAACTTATAGAACTTGCGCTGCAAGATGCTGTCCGCCGTTCCGCATGGGAAGAAGCAAAACAATACCGTGACCAGATACCCGCGGAACGGCGCGGTTCTCAAGAACTGCTCCATTCCTACGAAATTGAGCAAGGGCTAGGGAACAACCGCCAGGCGCTTTCGTATGCCCGTCAGATGCGTGAAAAATATCCCGACAATGAAGAAGGCAGTATAGCCTATACAAACGCTTTGATAGAAGCGGGACGGAAAGATGAGGCTGAACGCATTATCAATGAACGGCTTGCGCAAATAGGCACCGGTTCATTCAAAAGCCGTTATTATTATCTCCGCAGCCGTCTGCAATCCGGCGGGGAAGCGGCGTTAGCCGACTTGCGTTCGGCACTGTTTGAAAATCCGCGCAATCTGGATGCTATACTTGCTATGTTTGAAATATATGACAAACGCGGCGATGAACGGCGGGCTGTTTATTATCTAAAACAAGCTATCGCCCTTGCTCCAACATACAGCGCTGTAAAAAATTACGAGAAAAAATATGCGGGAAAATTATAATGTACTTTTTGTGAATAATGGCAAATTCGTATACGGCGTGGAAACACGCCGGCGTTCAGCATTTTTGATATTTTTATGCATGTTTTTTGTATATATATTTTCTGAAGATATATTAGCGGCGGACAGCGGTTTTTATGCGGACATTACAGGCCAGTATGTATATAACGAACTAGATGGTGAAGCAAAAGATAGATTGCAGGGCGTAGAACCGGCAGTAAACGGGGGGTTTCAGTTTATGGACTGGCTGAGTGCGGGGCTTTTTACCAATGTAAGTTTAGGCACTTATTTCATAAGCGGCAATTTGACGGAACACGAACCGGGACTTTTCTATAATACAGATATGATTACTAAATATGATATATACCGGTTTGATATACAGGCGTATGTTATGTTTTCACTGCGGCCATCTCATGCGCCATGGGTTAAATTCAGCATAGGTATAGGCCCTGAATTTAGCATTTATCAATATATGTTTCAGCATCCTGTGAGGCTGAGGCGTGAAATAGTCGGCACACAGGCGGTGAGTCTGGCGCTGATGCCGCAAATTCAATTTACTATATATGACCATATCATATTTGGATTTCGCGCCCAGATTGTGCCGTTTACATTTTCCGGCCGTTCTGTCTATGTTTTTTATTTTTCTAATGATAAAAGCGTAGGTTATAATTCATTTGAAAAAGAAAAGTTTGATGTTCAAAATAAAATATTTAAATTTGGCATATTTGCCGGATATTTTTTTGGGAAATCCTATTACCGCTCCAATTATAACTATGGCTATGATGACAGCCATTGAAGTTTCAACAATTCTGTTTTTAGCAGTGCTAAATTAACGTACCGCAAATACGCCGTCTGTAACAGCGCGGGCAAGCGCCGCTTTGTTTGTACGCAATTTTCCCTCTAATAATACGGAATCGCGTACAAGCGCAAATCCGCGTGATGTATCAAACAACTCATAATAGGCAAAGTCATCGTTCAGCGTAACACGGAGCGTAAAACGCGCATCCGGCAGAAGCGCATTAAAGCCGCTTTTTTTGAACAGACGGCGCAGTGTCTGCGCGCCTTTGCCGGTTACTTCGATGTGTGCAGGAAGCCGTATGCCGTTTTGCCGGAGGGCTCCCGGATGAACAATATATAATTGTTCGGCATATTCAAAGTTTTTACGGGAAAGTCTGCATAACATAGTAAATGTACGCGCAATCATGTCTTTTTCCCATAGCGGGTCGAATTCCATGAGCGCGCTGCTGAGAAGCCGTTTGTTGCCGGTGAGTTCTCCTTCGTAATACAGGTGGGTTGCCGCAGATGCGGGCGCTTTGGCTGTTTCCGTTTCGCGGGCAAGCGTGAGGTAAGAATACGCGCGGGAAGGATACGCACCGAATGCCTTGTAGTACTGCACGAGCGCATCAAGCGGCTTTAACGGCTGGCTGCTATCGTCACTTTTAGGACGGATAAATTCATTGCCGGAAGCCAATGCGTATTTGTAGAATAATTTTTTATGTGTACTAGATTTTATTATATATTTTATTTGTTTCCATAACGATTGAAAATGCTCAAGGGGATTCTCGGCAGGCGTAAATTTCTGTGTATAATATAAACCGCTGTATACCATATATAAAATTTCGTGTATATCACGTTTGTATTGTTTAATATCAATGCCATAATTAAGCATCCAAGCATGGTTGGAACGGTTCAGGCAGTCTTCGGCATAGGCACGGGCTTCTTCCAACCGGCCGCAGAGACGGTAAGTGTCCGCCAAACTAAGTTTGGAAAGCGGTGAACGGTCCATATCAAACGCAATTTGATATTCAGCAATGCCGTTTCCCCAATCAAGGCGGCGCAAAAGAAGTTCACCGAGTGCAAGGTGCCCCGAAGCGCGGCCGGCCAAATCAAGCGCTTCCTGTGCCCGCATGCGGGCATCTTCAAAACGATAAAAACGGCTTTCCAAAATAGAATAGTTATAATTTGCTACCGCAGCAAAATCAACATCGCCTGAACGCAGGCTTAAATTTACCGCTTCCGCGTAAGCGCGGCTCGATTCTGCATAACGCATCATATCTGAATTCAATGTACCCAGCATCATCAACAGGGCGGGTGAAGGGCCTAGCCGTTCTATTGCCTGTGAAATTAACGCCTCACCTTCTTCCAGTCTGTGCAATTTGAAATACATCCAGCCCAAAAGAGTTATGCCCGCCATTTGTTCAGAATCAATTTGAACAAGCCGTTCCAAATACCGCGCCGCCTGTTCATCTTCATTCAAACTGCCGGCAGTTTCGGCAAGTTTATATAAAAGATGAATATCATTTGGTTTTATATATTCCGCTTTTTGATATTCTTCTTTGGCAAGCCGGTACAATTCACGGTTTGCATAAACATCACCAAGCGCTTCACTAAAACGCGGGTCATTCGGGAATTCCCTTTCGCCCTGCGACCACAACTCAACTACTTTGTCCCAATACTGATTTTGCCGCGCAAGGTTTCCCTGCTGGTACAAGTCATCGGCGCTGCCTGGCGCATTCTTCTCTGCATAGGCAGCCGATGCGTATATGCTGCAAAACGCAAAAACAAAAAACGCGGCTTCAACCGCCCGCAAACATTTCACCGGAGCAATTGTACCATAAAAAAGAAAACACTGGAAGCCTTTAATTTTGCCAATACAAGTATCACAATCGATATCGTTTTTATGCCGCCAATTCCGCTGTATGCCCAGTGCGCAGGTAGTAAAGAAAAACGCGGCAACTGCCGCCGCCGTTTGGCTGCCAAAGTTCCAGCGCCGCCCGGCGGTAGAGCCAAAGTTGCGGCGCGTGAACTTCCGGTTCTTCTATGCGGTCGCTCTTAAAGTCGACAATGACAATGCCCGCGTCATCGGCAAATACCAGGTCGATAATGCCGTTTACCAGTTGACCGTTGTTTGCGTTTTTTCCGTCTGATTGCAACATTCTAAAAGGGAGTTCGCTTTCCAGCCAATTTGCGGATGCGGCGCGTTTCCCCAGCGGGCTTGATAAAAAGCTGTCTGCCGCCGTTTCCAATGCGTTAAGCGCCGCATCTTGCCGCGATTCTTCCCCGTCAAATTCCGGCATTGATAAAAGACGCGGCGGTAACGCAAAGGGCTCATTTTTTAGACGCGCTTCTATGGCGAGATGAGCCGCCGCGCCGAATCCGGCGGCAAAATCC
>JAIRPM010000122.1 GCA_031257075.1 Spirochaetaceae bacterium | reverse complement strand
TGGGTAACCGTATCTATGACGCAAACAGTTTCTACACCTTGCTGGGCGGCGCGGGAGGCGGCGTTACCGAAAATTACAGCCTCGCCTGTGATATCGACCTGGCAGGCTACACCGACTCAGCCGGCGACCCAATAACATGGCAAGGCCCCTCCGGCTACGGAGGCCACTTCTATGGTAACGGCTACACGATAAGCGGGCTGGAATTAAATTCGGGCGATGCGAGCCAAGCGATAAAAAAGATGGCGCTTTTCCAGTCGCTAGGGGACGGAGCCGTTCTCGAAAACTTCAATCTGGAAGTATCAACGCCCAATAATCAGCCGATAACGCTTGACGGCACCATTTATTTTGGGGGAGTGTTAGCGACTGTTAACGATCCGGTAACTATTACCATTAGGAAAGTCGGCGTAAAAGGTGAACTCAAAATAGCGGAAAAAAAGAACACCTATGGCGGCGGCCGGGCTATGCTGATAGGAGGTTTTTTTGGCGAGGCGTCCCGTTTCCGTGAAATACATATCGAGGAATGTTATTCCGCAGTAAACATCACGCTAAGCAGTGTTACCGATAATTCTGTCTGCGTAGCCGGCGGCTTTTTGGCGAGGCAATGGCAGGGGAATTATGATTCAACCCAGTACAGCCCGGGTGTTTTCAATTTTGTAAATTGTTATAGTTCCGGCAACATCACCGGTACAGTAAGCGGCACCGCGTCCTTTACCGCGGGCGGTTTTATTGGCGATATGCGGTGCAAGACAGGTTCAGGCATAACGAATGTAACCATTGACAACTGCTATACTTCGGGAAACATACAGGTAAATGCTCCCGCTCAAAATTCACGAATTGCCGGATTTGCTGCTTATGTCTTTAACAATGAGGATATGCTGAACGTAACAATAAAGAACTCCGCGGCTATAAACACAGACATATCTCTTAATCCGAGTAACGATGCCTTTGCGAAACGTTTTGCATCGCACGACGCCCCGACTGCGGAACACTTTGCCATAACGCTTCAAAACAACATAGCCAACAACGCGATGTTGATAAACAACGCGGTATATACCGATGATTCAAACGACTTAACCGGAACAACCGTGCAAGGCAAAGGCGTTCCTCCCGACGGCTTAAAAGTTCCCGCCACATGGACAACCGCCGCCCCCGGCGGCCTAGGATGGGACCCAGCCATCTGGGATTTCGACGGCCTAAGCAAATCAGGGTCGGCCTTCTACTGGCCCAGGTTGCGGTAGTCGTAAATCCGCCATCCGTGGCGGATTTACGACTTGGAAACAGGAGCAGTGGGCAGGGGCGGTGAGCAGTGGGCAATCGTTCTTGTTTGCCGCTTTCACCGCTACACAAAACGCTTGCATTTTTTTAAAATGCAGTGTATTGTAGATTAGCTTTTCTTTAACACACCCCCCGCACATGCTCGCGTAACAGCGATATGTGCGGGGATTTTTTATGGGTGCGGGAGTGCGGCTGGCGGGCGCTAATATCTTCGGGACTTAGGCCTGTTAGTTCTTGTATATCCTCTTCTCCATAGCCGTGTTCATCTTTAATACCTCCCGTAATGTTTGCTCGGGCATCCTCTCGTCAAAAAACGCCAGCCACTGCTCCAGGGAAGCACCTATTACACGGAGGTAACTATTGCCAATAAATCTTCGTACAACCTGCGCATGGAGACGCAATATTCTGAAAAAAATGAGTACTCTTTACCCTCGGAAATAAAAATAAAAAAAGGGGAAAAATATTGTCATAAGATAGAAGCCGGGCTTTCGGGAGGATCGCCTGATCCGGAACGCGGCATTGCTGAAGTAAAATTTTACGATGCCGATACCAGCCAACTCTTAAAGAGCTTCTCCGGCGGCGGCAGGCGGTTGCAAAAATGGAAATGGCCGTACAATTCTCATGCAGGATAAACCATCGCGTAGTTAAAAGGGTATGAAGACTATACTTTTTACCCTCTGGAAACGATTTTGGCTTTTAGGCATGCGTATATTTTTGACATTTTGCGCCGCAACCTGTGCCGCCGTCTGCGCTGCAACCTGCGCCGCATGCGCTATTTCAGAAACAAAATCGGAATATTCGTTGGTGGTGCCCGCGCTGCCTGCCGAATGGCTCGAACTACTGGGCGACCCTCATTGGGAAGTCGAGTGGATTGACGATACCGGCATGCTGCGTGAAATCGAACTGGCAAGTTCAAGCAGGCTTGGTAATCAGAAAATTTTCCTCTATCCGGTAACTTCAACACCGGTTTGCGCGCGCCCGTTTTGGCCAGAGAAAAAAATAATGCCGGGAGTGTTTTATCCTGCGGGCGCGATTTTTCCGTTTGATGCCGCCTCCGGTGCTATCCGGCTTTCATGGCAGGGCGGCGTTGATGCCAATTTTTTCAAATTGCTTGCAAAACACAATAACAAAAAACGGCCGCCGCAAAATTTTGACTGGAAACGTTTCCGCGAACTGTTTGAAACCGGAAAAATAGAAAAAGAAGCGCTTGCCAACCCATGGCTTGCCGATTGGGAACTCATTGCGGCAAAAACCGTCGAATCAAGTTTTATGGCAAGCCGAATCAAGGCGCAAGAACCAGTATATGTACGAATAACGATACCCGCATCTGGCCCATGGATAAATGTTTCACCCTTTGCGCCCTCTTACGATTGGAAACAAGGTGAAACGGTTTCTGCCAGAATTTCCGGCAAGGTGCAGCAGTACTTTTGCGCCGAAGGTGTTTTTCGCTGCGCTAAAAATGCCTCTGTTTTCAGGCGTTGGGACGAAAACACGCATTCAGCGAATTCTCCGTAAAGAAGGCGCTGAATGCGTTGAAAACTATGGAATTGAAGGCGCGGTGTTTGCCGGGCCAACGTTTCCTTAGTTTTCCAGTAATAACAGTGTACGCGGGTCAAGTTTAACCGGGTTCGCTGATGAGAGATAATTGCCTCGTTCTTTAACAACGGCAAGTTCCAGATGATATGGCTTGGCATTGATATTGACTATGCAATCAAAAACACTCTCTACGTCTTTGAGCACGGTTGGAATATGCTTGTCATTACAGGGCGGCTCACCCTTGAACGTGCAACTGTACCATACAACAAGCCCTAAACCGGCGGCAAAATCTTTGAATGTTTTGATACGCTCGTATGTGGCAATGGAAAAATCAAAACCATCAATGATTATGGCTTCAGCCTTGTAACCGCCTTCTACAATCATTGATTGCAGACTTTTGCGGATGACATCTGAATTAACACCCGTTTGGCTAAAATTCATAAGAATGCGGTTGGTTGTGATTTGGTCTTTTAACGCGGCAAGATTTTCAACACTCCGTTTATTGACAAATTCGTTAAATATGCTTGCATACCAGTCTATAACGTAATCGGCATTAGGGGTAAAGGATATATGAATAACTTTTTTATCCTGCAACAGTTTATCCAGCGCAATCTGCACCAAAACCGAGGTTTTCCCCAGTCCGGACGGCCCGGAAATCACGCCCATTTCTCCGTTTTTCAGTCCGCCTTTCATTGCTTTTTCCAGTACGCGCACCGGACTTCGCTGAATCAACTCATCTTTTACCATAGTAATCTCCTTGCAAAAAAGTATATGCGTTTTACAGGGAAACCTCAAGTCCCATTTCACGCCGAACATACGAAAGGATGAAGCCCATGCGTTTGTTAGATTTTGTCCGCAGGGCTACTAGACAAAATGAAGCGGTTTTGGTATAATAGAAAGAGGCTGGACGCTTTAGTCGTGCGGCATATTTTTTAATGAGGGGTTGTTTATGAAGTTTTCAAGATATGGAATTACGGCGCTTATGGGCGCTGTGTTGGGCGGCGCGGCATTGCTCATGCCGTCCGCGGCAGACGCGCAGGATACGCGGGAAAAGCCGCAGCCTGTCAACCAGACTGAATTCTATGTTAAACAGGTAATGTTTGACAAAATCTATACGGCGCCACAGGGTTATATTATCCAGTACCGGGAGGGTGTTCTGGGCGATAAAAAAATTCGTGTTGCTGTTCCCTACACATGGTTTGACAAAGCGGTGCAAGAATCGGGCGGGGATAACAAAGTGATTAGGAAGGGTGAAATGGTCCAAATAGGGTCCGGGCAGGTGTGGCCGCACCTTGTTGTTTACTACAAGAGCGGCGTTCTTGACCATATACGGCTCTATGTCAGCAAGTATCCCAATCATCCCACATGGGGTACAGCCCACGATACTCCTGCCGTGCAGAAATTGTTTTCCGAATCCGAAAACTGGAAACTTTGATATGTGGCAGCCGTTTCCACCGCCTCGGGAACTTGTTGATTTCATCAGAAACGGTAGTAAATTTATCATTGCCGGTCATAAAGAACCGGATGCAGATTGTATCGGAAGCCAATTGGCGCTTGCCTCCGCGCTTCGCCGGCTTGGAAAGGATGTAGTTCTTTGTTCAGCCGGCCCGTTCAAGCGTACCGAAGTTCAACCCTACAAAGCACTCTTTTTGCCCGAACTTGATGACGCGGCGCGGTGTGGCGCTTCTGTCATTGTGATTGACTGTTCTATGGAAGAACGCACAGGCACCTTGGCCCCCTCCCTGCGAGGGCTTCCCACGGCACTCATAGATCACCATGCAAGCGGCACCCCCTACGGAACCGTCCGCTACCTCGACAGCGCGGCACCTTCAACTACGGCTCTTGTTTTTGCCCTTATCACATCGCTTGGTTTGTCTCCGACAACGGAAGAAGCGGAATTTCTTTTTTTTGGCCTTGCCGCCGACACGGGTTTTTTCCGCCATGTTGATGATGGCGGTGAGCGCGTCTATGCCCTTGCCTCAGAATTGATTCACTATGGGGCAAACCCGAAAAAAACTTTTGCGCAGATGAATGGCGGCAAAACACTCAATTCGCGGTTGCTTATGGCGAATGTTCTAAGCCGCGCCAAGTCTTATTTGGGCGGCAGATTGATTATATCTACCGAAGAACTGGAAGAAACCGAACGTTTTGGGCTGGAAAGCCGTGATTCAGATATGCTCTACCAGTTGATTCAGTCAATTGAAGGGGTGGAGGCTATAGCCCTTATCCGGCAGGAATCTCCTGAAAAATGCAGCGTTGGGCTTCGTTCCCGTGATACTATCGATGTTTCCCAGGTAGCAGCCTGTTTTGGCGGTGGCGGGCACAAAAATGCCGCCGGTTTTCTTATAGAAGCCGGTATTGCCGGCCTGCTTCCCCGTATTCTTGCCGAATTTGAAAAAATAATGGGGTAAAGTCCGCCATCACATAAAATCGCGGAATTACCGCACTATCATTTCAGCAACTTCTATATCAGGATGATGGTAGCGCGGCACACCGGGTTTGAGGCGCATATAATCGACAGCCTGACAAGGGCACCAGTTCAAACAGGCTTGGCAATGCTCGCAAGCCCCGCCAAATACAGGTTTGCCGTTTTGCAGAGTAATGGCAGCAACGGGGCAAATTTTCACACACAAACCGCAGCCGTTACACTTTTTGTTCAGAGTATAGGCTTGAACAAAAAACTTCTTTCCCAGCCGGAACAATCCGCTAATAAGGCGTGAAAATGGATGAAAGGGAACGGTGTTCTTTTGTTTGCCGGCCGCAAGCGCAAGGGCAGCCGCATTCACCGCATCGTGCTGCAAAGCAAGTCGTTTTTTACAGATATCTTCTGACGGTGTTCCAAAAATGGGAATGTAATTTTCCACACTGGGAATACCGCTTACAAACGACAACCGCCCGCCCTGTTTTTTCATAACGGCAGCAATTTCGGCTAATGCGCCGCCCGGAGCGCTGCCATAAGTTACCAGCGCCGCAATATAGGGCGAATCAAAACGGAAACGCTGTACAAAACGCCGGACTATAAACGGCACTCCGTATGCGTATGCGGGAAACATAAGCACGATACGTTCCGCGGCAAATGCTGTATATTCCGGCATTTGCATACAGCCGGCTATATTAAAAACTTCCCCATCAAGTAAAAGCGCCAGCCGTTTTGCCGCGGCGAGCGTATTTCCGGTTCCAGAAAAATAATATATCTTTGTCATCATCAGGCTACCCTTTTGCGGCGCTCAAAGGCCGTATTAACGGCTTGTATACATTCATATAAAAATCAACTTGTTCTTTAATTGATTCTTCGACAGAACGAGGAGCATAACCGGTAAGTGCGGCAATTTTCTCATGGCTAAAATTGCAATTATCACCTAAGACTTTTATTGCGTAGGGGGTAAACATCAAAGTGCGTTTGAATAAAAGGCAAAACCATTCGGCGGGATACGAAAAAATTTTCACCAGCGGCAGAGGCATACACAACGAAGGCGCTTTCTTTCCGGCGGCCTGCGCTGCGTATTCAATCAATTCTTTTACATAGGCAATATGCCCGGACAGAATATAACTTTCGCCGGCAGCGCCTTTGTCTGCTAAATCCGCCAGCGCCGAGGCAACATCCTGTACATCAACAAAATCATAGCGTCCTTTCAGATAACAGGGCAATTTGCCTTCCGCGACATCTCTCACCATTTGACCAAAATTAGAAGGTTTTAATTCAAAACCGCCGATAATGCCGGAAGGCATCGCAATAACGGCGTTTAAGCCGCGTTCACTCACGGCATCAAGTACGAGATTGGAGCCTATGGATTTTGAAACGGCATAAGGCCCGTCAACTTTGTGTTCATCAAAACGGGGGATTTCGCGGAGTGTGCTTACGGTGTCATGAAAAGGAAGAGTGTGTACGGTGCCGGTATGTACCAGCCGTTTAACATTGTTTTTAATACAGGCGTTTATCACATTTTTTACGCCGTTAATATTCACATCATGGATTTCGGCGGTCATTTTGCTTGCGATAGAAACAATAGCTGCCAAATGGTATACATAGGAAACGTCTGAAAATGCCGCGTTCACAGATGCCGCATCGCGTATGTCACCATACACAAATTCGTTCACATAAGGTTCAAGGAAAGGTTTATAGCGTTCCGACTGAGGGCGTATAAGGGCGCGGACAAAAGCGCCGCGCTTTGATAATTCGGCGCATAAGGCAAACCCTGTCCGTCCGGTAGCGCCCGTTACCAAATGAATTATCTTTTCGCCCATATATCAAAACACTCTGTTAAGTACAACGCTGCGCATGTCGGCGCGACGGGTGTTGCCATAGCGCCCGTAAAACATACCGCGCCGGTCGGGGAAGGCCGCTTCGAGTATACCGCTGACAAGGCTTATTTGTGCATACAAAAAATCATGGAGAGCGTTATTGGTTGAACGGATGCGGCCCGCCTGCAGTTTGAGAGCGCGGTAGACACGGGTAAGTTCATAGCGTTCTTTGACGGGGAAACGGGCAGCAAAGGCATAAAACTGAAGTTCCGCGCCGCGCCTGCCGGTTTTTTGCATAAGTTCAAACCGCGCCGTTTCCTGTTTTTCGATTTTAAGCCCCAATGCTTTCATCGTATGCATAAGTTGTTCATAGTCGGCCCATTTGTGATTTCGTACAGCGGCGTTTACCTTTTCTTGCAATGCGCTTATTTCGTGCAAGCTCTTCAATTCGTCCCGCAAAAGCCTCAAACATGCGGTATACTGTTGATTGTCTGCCATATCTTCTCCTCTTCAGGGCAAGTGACATTCACCCTACTTTCAATATCGGAAATTTGAAAGGAAAAGAATAGAAAGACAACCTATTTGGCATCAATGTGCAAATTCGTAATATGCGGCGGACAGGAATTGCTCGCCCTCATTTACACTTCGGCGGGGTAAGTTCGGCCTGCAAAAGCCTTGACAATCTGAAATATGCGTAATATAGTGAGAAAATCGATATGGAGAAATTATGGCGTTTAATTTGATTTTTTTAGGGCCGCCGGGCGCGGGGAAAGGAACTTTGGCGCTCAGAGTAAAAGATATGCTGCATATACCTCACATCAGCACAGGCAATATTTTTCGTGAGGCTATTACGGCGAAAACACCTCTTGGCTTAAAAGTAAAATCTATTATTGATGCGGGAAAACTCGTTGATGATGATACTACAGTGGCGCTTGTCAAAGAATATTTTGCGCAGTCCGGTATGCAGGCGGGATATATACTCGATGGATTTCCGCGCACGATAGCGCAGGCTGATGCCCTTGCGCTGTTTTCAACTGTAACTCATGCGGTTAATTTTGATATTGAAGATACTGTTGTACTAGAACGGCTGGGCGGACGGCGCGTGTGCCGTTCCTGCGGTTTCAACTGGCATGCATCTTTTAATCCGCCCAAGCAGGCTAATGTATGCGACAAATGCGGCGGTGAAGTATATACTCGTGATGATGACAAACCAGAGGCAGTACAAAAACGCCTTCTTGTATACCGTGAACAAACCGCGCCGCTTACCGCTTATTACCGCGCAAAAGGGCTTTTGGTTGATATTGACGCAAATGGCAATGTTGAAACGATTTTAACGCATTTTAAAAAGGCTCTCAATCTTTGATATACAAAATGATTTAACATCTTCAAGCATTGCGGAAATAACATATTCATTTCTACGATAACGTATAGCAGCCGCAACAGGCAGCAGCGTAATAAAAACTTGTTTTTGTTCTTGTGATAGATTTATAGTATACCGTATAATATTCTCTTTTAATGCAGGTAAACTTTTAATTGATTTTGCATAATTCAGCAGGAATTCTTTTGCGCCGCATAATGGGCGGCCGCTTGCAAATATGTTAATGGTTTTAAATGCGGATATATCAGATTGTTTTTTGGGAATTATCATAAGAGGAGCGCCACCGCCTTTTTCACTCATAATACAGGCATCTATTTTTTTGCTTTTTTCTTCCAGCCGCCGCCGGTAGTGCATTAGTGATTTTGTTTCATAGTACCATGTGTATTCGTTTTCAATACGCCTTAATGAAGGGCTTTTGTATAAAAAAGAATTTAACATAGATTCTGCCGGCGCAAGCCGTGTCTGCCGGCGCAAAAAAAACGGATAAAAATACGCACCGCGTGAATATGCCGCTCCATGGGGATAGGCAAAATCCGCACCAAAAATCCGTATGCGCCGTGCGCCAAGCTTTTCGGCAAGCGTAACGCCGGCATACGTTACATTGGCGCCGGACGTGTCAAGCACCGGAAATTTGCGGTAACAGGCCGAAATATAATTGGTAAGAGGATGTCCGCCGGAAAAGAAAAATATTTTGCTTGAACGCCCGGCAATGAGCGGCGGACTTGCCAAATCTAAAAAAAGCGGTATGGATTGCACTGTATTTCCAATAAAATGATAATAACTAATATGCTGGCAATCTATTGATATTATTGCATCAGGAACAATATCTGCCGACAGCAAGGCCGGCAGGCTTGTATCAGTCGCTATCAAAAATGATGTATTGCGTTCATGTTTAATGACAGGAATTTGCTCATCCAGCGAAGGTCCGGCGGCACATATTGCCGCAGTTGATATCGGCGGCAATATGTTGTTTTTACTTTCAGATAAAATACAATTATGAATAATATTTGAAAACCAGCGCCTGCCAAAGCAGCTTTGTACTGAATAATCTTCAGCAATACTTTCCACAAGCGTTTTTATCGTTTCGGCAAGCGGAACAAAATGCGCATGGTCAAAATCAACGCGGGGACGTAAGGGCAGTACACTCAATCCGCCATGCAAAGCCGGTTGATAAAGCCCCAGTATTTTTTGACGCACTTCTTCCGGCGATGGGTCTATTAATATATTGAACCGTTCATCATTAAAAATTTTGATATACTCATGATAACAAAACAATTCCGCAATGGCGTTAATATCAAAATCAATAACCAGTAATTGTTCAATGCCGGGACTGCAGAGTGCCGCTTCCGCATAGTAACCGGCTCCAAGCCCTAACAGTATAACAAAACCGGCGCCTTTTATGGTAGAAACAAGCCGGTACGCCTCTTTTTCGGGGGACGCAAGAGAATGGAGCGTATGGGCACAGCCTTGTGCGTCAACCCATGCGGGCAGGGGTTTGCCTTCTCTGGATTCTACAAAACGGCAGCGCCCCAGGGTCGTTTCTGCCGCGCTTAAACGCGAACAGAGTACAGGGTCAACACGGCTAAGGCTGAGTAAATTTCGTTCAAATAAAAATTGTTTGTCCATTAAATATGCGCCTTGTGTATGCCGCTCATATCATAGGCTTTATGCGCAATTTCTTCAACAGTATGAATTTTGCCGTCATCAAAAATCAATTCTGAAATTTCCTGTTGAATTGCAGCATCATTTTTGTTTTGAATAAAATCTATCAAAATAGATACACATTCTGCTGCGTTTAATGAACGGGGAATATGATGTATATGCCAGTTAATGTGTGCCTTATCAGTCTCATTCCGGGGAACATACGCTTGTGAAAACGAAAAAATTCTTTGAGAATGTTCGCGGTAAAATTCTTCAAACCAGTCAGAATATATGTTAAAACTTCCGCCATCTTGTATGGCACGGGCATGTTCAAAATTTTGACCATACCATGGAGAAAAACGGTTTGTCTTTTGATAAGAAAACACATCCAGCGCATAGGGACGTGCATGTATTTTCACGTCATCAATACGCAAATCTATACCGGTTGTATATATATTACCGCTGGTAAGAAAGAGCGCAAGGTCGAGCGCTGTCGCACTCACAGTTCCTCTTGCCATAATCTGAACAAATGGAATTTTTGCGGATTGCAGCAAAGCCGCATGAAAATTATTTAACGCTATTGGTAATGTATAGAATTGAGATATATAAGAAGGCAGCGCCGCATTCAGGCAGCACGCAAGCGGAATCTGCCGCGGCGTATTCCTAATATACTCGTACAAGTGAAAAAGCGCCCAATTGCCGCCATCGCTTGTAACAACCATATCAGGCATAATGCCGCCGGAAGAAAGGGCCGAAAGACTGGACGATACGGCAACCAGAAAAGGCCTGTATTTTTTGCTGTACAAAATACGGCGCAGGCCGGGTATGTCTTTTTCCAGCGAGGGACCCGCGCCGCAGACTATACAATCAGCATATATTTTTTGCGGGATAGCAACTTTTGAAAAACGGCCAATATTCCGTACCGTATTCAGAAACCACCGCCAGCCAAAATTGTGAACAGTACGTTTATTTGCATCAATTCTCTTTATATATATATTTGTTTCACGAATGATACGTACATATTCTGCTGGATATATATCCATTGCAGGACGCCATTCAATTATTTTAATGTGTTTTGCGCCGGTATCGGGTATATGCTTTTCTAGAAATTCTTTTAGACTGCCGGAAGACGGCGACCATTGCGTGCAAAACTCAGAACCGGCGCAGTCAAACACCGAAATCTTTTCTAGTGTAAAAAAATCAGATACATGAAGTGAAATAATTTTTGCATCTGGATTTTTGGCATGGAGCAAAGGAATAATATAGCCTAATCCGCATTCAATTAAAATATAGTACTGGTGCAGCGGCGTTATTTCCAAAGCGTCGACAAATCTTTCTGCTTCAGCACAAGGATTGTAGCGCGAATGAAGGTATTTCATTCCAGCAAGAACGGTTGTCTGCCCATTTTGTGCGCGGATAATTTTTTCTACAGACATTACCTATAATATCGGTTTTTTAGACTGCGGTGGCAATATAGCGCGCCATTCAAAATACGCCGGCCATACCTTTGAGATATTCCTCTTGTCAACCGGCAGGAGAAAAAGTATATTTGAAAGTGTCTCAATTCTAGGGCAGCGCGGATTAGAGTCAATTTAATCAGCACTTCCCTAGATGGGTTTCAGGATATTTTCTGTAGTTTTGCGATTTTATATCGCAAACTGCAAAGGGGTAAGATGCGGCTGCAAAATCGAAATTTTGGAACCGTTTCAGATTTATATTGAATTCTATTGTTGTAAAAAGCGAAAGCTTGGTGAAAAATTATGTAACGCCCGTAGAAACTATCAAAGTGCTTCAGGGAATAAGTTTTGAAATTGAACGCGGCGAATCCGTTGCAATATGCGGGCAGAGCGGCTGCGGAAAAAGCACCTTACTCAATATTTTGGGCGGGCTTGATAGATTGGATTCCGGGAAAGTAACAGTTGCCGGATATGACATTTCGTCAATGAGTGAAACCGCTCTTTCGGACTATCGTAAGAACTGTGTAGGTTTTATTTTTCAATTTCATTATCTGTTAAAAGATTTTACCGCATTAGAAAATGTAATGCTTCCCGCTTATATGACAGGCATAAAAAAAGCGACGGCCTTGTCCAATGCCCGTTCTTTGTTGGATGAATTAAAAATCCTTGACCGTGCGGACCACCTTCCGGCTGAACTCTCCGGCGGAGAACGGCAGCGTGTAGCGGTAGCGCGCGCTATGATAAACAACCCAGAAATAATTTTAGCCGACGAACCTACCGGTAACCTTGACAGCGGCAACACCGGTGTTGTTGCGGATATGCTCTACGGTGTTGCCGCCAAACTGGGGAAAACGCTCCTTGTTGTAACGCATGACCTGCGTGTTGCTGCCCGCGCCAGCCGGCGCTTTACCTTGGCAGGCGGCTGCCTTTCTATTGATGGCGTATCCCAAATCTCTCATCTCGTCTCCTGATTACCCAGAGAAACACTGATTAGAATCGCGCTGCCCTAGCCCACAAAACAATAAAAGTAAAAAAAAGCGCTCTCTTTATAGAGAGCGCTTTCATAAACCCGCAGGTTAGGGGTGCTACGCAGTTGGATTACATGCTACTGGGTCTGACCGGCATTGTTAAAGTCGCTTTCCCGCGCAATCTTCTGCTGCTCTAAATAGCGTAGAACACTATCGCGGCCAAAGCCCTTGAACTCACGCTGCTGACGGTCAGTTTCGCGCTCGTTAATAATACCCCATTCATCTTCATCGTTGATGTCACGCTCGCCTTCGAGTTGCGCCTTGTCGAAGATTACTTTTACGTCTTTGAAGTAAGTAACAAAGTCACCGCCTTCGTTAGCCGCGTCACGTTGGACAAGGAAACCTCCAAAACGGATGTAGGGGGCGTATGCCGGATAAAGCGGATAAAGCCGTACAGCACGGAGGCGTACATCTTGAATGTAGGCAGGGTTGTTCCATGTAAGTTCCTGCCAGCCTTCTTGATTAAGATAGCCCATAAACACCACATGCTCTTTACCGTTACCATCAATGTATACGGCAGAAAGCGAATGCGGGAAATTCAAGCCGTAAACACGTACCTGAACCTTCTTGATAGCACCTACGTTTTTGAGAACGCCGTTGCCACCCTCAAAGCGAGACTTGGTCGCGCTAAAATTCGGCTTTTCCGCTGGCTCTGTAACGGTACCGTCTTCATTACCAACCTGAAAATTGTAGGCCGGTATGTCGAACGGCGGTTTTATCAGCGCCCATGAATTGTAGGGGCCGACCGGGAAGTGTACCCGTACACCCATTACGTTACCGAACTCCTTGGAGTTCGCTACCCGCGTGTAACTTAACTGCTCGTTAGTTACAGTTTTCGACGAAGATGCTAGTTGCACCAGCCACTGCGGGACCGCAAGCGGAGTAATCATCGCCTGTTTCTGCTCCGCAGTGTAATTCGTCCCAGCCTGATGGGAAAAATTCATCAGAGTATTCTGGTTTTGTCCGCTTTGCGGGTCACCATCACTCTGTAAAATGTTGGGGACGAGATTGGCAAAGTCAATTAATACTTCCTCGTCCGCAACTACCCCGGCAACCGCCAAAAACACGATTGCTATGCAAAATAATGAACGCTTCATTTATTGCTCCTTTCCTAAATTTTGCGTATTTAACACCACTATACAGTGATGATACACCCTATAAAAAAATTTGTCAATACCCCTCTACGATTGCACTTCGCAACCGCCGGCAAAGATTTTCACCTTGCTCAAAGCGGGAAAATTGACCCTGATGCCTTCTTTGAGCGACCGGAAAGCGCCTTTTTCCAATGGAAAAGCGCCTTCAACCGGAAGAACCGCCTCCGCCGAAAGGCTAACGTACGCTTCACTGCCTTTGACAATCAAAGACTGGAGTGATACGCACGGATTAAAGAGAGCCGCCGCAGTTTCCGGCATCGGCCCCAAAATAAATTCACGCACATACTGGCTAACCGCTTCTTCACGATTTGTTAATCGCGGCAAAAGCCGTTCCTCAACGGTAAGCGCCCCTGTATCAAGCGTATAAAACCGGAAAACTCTGCGAGTTTCTCCGCGTAAAACCACATCAGCACCCGCGCCCGCCGACAAAACCGCTAACAGAACAAGATAGAAGGCCGGACTTACTGCCGCCGTCTCCCGCAGAGCGCGAAGGGCTTTGTTACTACCCGCCGCTGTCAGCGCTTGTTTGAGCGCTCCTTGTAACTTCCACAGCAACTGCTTCAACTTGCTAGATTCCAGTTTTCGAACTTTGTTACAAAATCGACAATGCCATTATATATCGAAAGTGAAAACTGTTGCAAGTAGGCAGGGTCGGAGAGGAGGCGGGCATCCTCCGCATTGGTAACAAAACCCAATTCAACAAGCACGGACGGCATTCGAGCCTTCCGTACTACATACCATTCCTCCGCTTTTAACCCGCGCGAAGGCATCAATGTTGAAAAGTTTTTTTTGAAATTATTTTCTATCGCTTTTGCCATTTCAATACTTTCGGTTGTAAATTCTTCTTCCAGCATCGAATTAAATATTGCCGTAAGCGCATTAGGACCCGTATATTTTGTTTTATCCAGTACTGTGCGGCGGTGCTCGGGGCTAAGATACCAAACTTCAAAGCCGCGCGCGCTTTTATTCAGACTGGCATTGGCATGTATTGAAATATAAATGATGGCTTCATTGTCTTTGAGCGGGACGCTGTTTGCCTGCACAACACGGTCTTCTAATGAGGGATAGGTGTCATTTAAGCGCGTAATAAACACTTTTTTGCCCGGATAGCGGTTTTTTAAACTTGTGTAGAGACGCTTCGAAACCGCCAGTGTGATATCCTTTTCTATCAAGCGCACTTTTTTTCCATTAACAACATAATCGGCTGATGCGCCTTCGTCCTTGCCGCCATGTCCCGGATCAATGATGATTGCGGCTATACGAAAACGGCTCGCGTCTTCTTGCTGCGATTCGTCAAAGAGTTGTTTAAGGCTTGCGACAAATAGGGGCGGAAAGTAAAGTTTGCCATTGTTGATAAAAGGCGCTTGCAAGGTAAGTATATCTTTATTGTCATAAATGACGGCGGTGTTTTCAGAACTATGCGCGGCTGGAACTTCATTCGAGCCGGCGGCAAAAAACACCGCCTCATGCCCGCGTGAAATAAGTTTCCCGCTTTTGAAAAAAGGGTCCCAACTTAGGCGCGCGTTTAGCGTTTTGAGCGTTTCTTCAACACTCATACTATTTGCCGAGCGCGCAGCTTCGTCCGCACTCAGCCGGGTACACGGTATGGCTACGCAGCCAACAAGTAACAACACTAAAAAACGCCGTAATAGAAACACCTTACTACCTATTATCGGCTTTTTCCTATGAAAATAAAAGGGCGACAGTCAGCCCTGTGCCGGAGAAGCACCTTCTCTTTGCTCTCAAAAACCGTATAAACTAAGGGCAACGCTGATTAACTTGATGCTAATCAGCGTTGGCCAAGAGGCAGTTGCGAAACCAACCGGTTTTTGTGAGTGCCTCAATGATTTAAGGAGTTTTTATGGAGATTGAAGCAATACAGGCGGGAGCGCTTTCGGTGCTTCCGCCGTTATTGGCAATAGCGCTCGCTTTGATTACTAAAGAAGTAATTTTTTCACTGGTGCTGGGAATTTTGTCCGGCACTGTGATTTACGGAGCGTTTACCGGCGCAGGGCTGGTAGGCGTGTTTAACAGCACCGTCAGCGCGATTGTCGAGAATGTGGGCGGAAAAGCGTCAATGATAATTTTTCTGTCCCTTCTGGGAGCGCTTGTGGCGTTGATAACCCGTGCCGGCGGTGCCCGTGCCTACGGTATTTGGGCCGGTGAACGCCTCAAAACCAAGCGGGGTGCGCGGCTTACCACAGCTTTTTTGGGACTGATAATTTTTATTGACGACTATTTTAACTGTCTAACTGTAGGGACGGTGATGAAGCCTGTTACCGACCGCTTTAAGATTTCACGGGAGAAACTCGCTTATCTGATAGACGCGACCGCGGCGCCGATTTGCGTTATAGCGCCGATTTCGTCATGGTCGGCTTCCGCGGCGGGTTATTTCCCGGCAGAAGCGGGGATTAGCGGTCTGCAAGCCTTTTTGTACGCGATTCCTTACAACTTTTATGCTTTCCTTACCATCTTTATGGTTTTATGGATTTCCGCCCGTGAAAAAGGCGATTTCGGGCCTATGGAAAGGGCCGAAAAACGCGCGGCGCAAACGGATTCTTTGAAAGATGCGGACATCGCGGTAAACGATGATATTGCCAAATTGGAAGTATCGGACAAGGGGCGTGTTTTTGATTTGATAAGCCCGGTAGTCGTACTCGTGGTTGTCTGTATCTTGTCAATGCTGTACTACGGAGGGCTTTGGGATGGGAACGGCAAATCAGTCATAGACGCTTTTGCCGACACTGACGCAAACATGGCGTTGTCGATGGGCGGATTTGTTACTCTGGTAGCGGCGTTCTTTATTTATGTACCGCGCAAATTGATTTCATTCAAGGATTACTTTGCCAGCATAACAGCGGGCGTAAAGGCTATGGTGCCCGCCATTCTGATTTTGACACTGGCATGGACGATTGCCGCCGTCTGCAAAAACATGCTGAACACGGGCGATTACATAGCATCCCTTATCCGCGACTCAAACATCCCGGTTTGTCTAATTCCGGCTATTCTTTTCATTGCCGCCTGCGGCATAGCCTATTCAACCGGCACGGCTTGGGGCACTTTTGGCATTCTCATCCCGATTTCAATAACGGTGTGCTACAAAGTAGCGCCCCATTTGTCGATACCGGCGCTTTCGGCGGTTATGGGCGGTTCGGTTTTTGGCGACCATTGCTCCCCGATTTCAGATACTACGATTCTTGCGTCCACCGGCGCGGGGTGCAATCACCTTGACCACGTTACAACGCAAACGCCGTATGCTATGCTTGTTGCCGCCGTTTGTTTTATAGGGTATTTGGTTGTCGGTCTTGCAAATGAGTCGCTTGGTTATACGGGAACAGTCATTCTTGCGCTTCCCGGCACGCTGGCGCTGCTCATAGCGGCATTGCTCATTCTGCCCAAATTAAAATACACTATGACGGACGATAAATAAGGAGGCGCTTCTCATTACCGCCGGATTTTGCCGTGCGGTAATGAAGCCTTCCTTGCCAAAGCACCGGTAGTTTGCGGAAATTATTGATACATAATGATGTACGGGCGGGGATTGAGCGCGTACACTTGCGCGGGGCTGAGTATAGGCTCGTCAATGCCGGTATTTCCCTTTTCATTCAAAAAGAGTTTGAACGCTTTTATCGGTATGTTTGTCGCTTCGGCGTTGAAAGCGTATGTGCCGCGTTTCTTTGCCGGATTGCCGTGCCCGTCCATACAGAGTACAAGACGTACATTTTCTTTATCGGCCTTGACCGCGCTGCGGTTTTTTATCATTACGGCATTGAACTGATGAATTACAAGCATACGCTCACCGGGTATATTGTTTTCGGTCATATAGTCCTGCATTATTTTTTGAGCCTGATTTATTTCATCTGCGGTAACACTGCCTATTTCCTGCATTGGTTTGGTAGTACGCCATTCGGGGTCAAGCGCAAGGTGTACATTGGGATATTTCAAGTAGGGCAGCATCCGTTGCAGCGATTTAATCGGGTCGTACTTTCCTATTTGGTGGTCAAGAAAAACGAGCATACCGTTCTGCGCCGCAAAGTCAATGTATTGCTGCAATGTGTCTTTGTTGATGATACCTACTTCACCTTCCGGCCAGCAGGTTGCGTAAATGATATAAAACGCTTTGATAATATTCCTGCCCCCGCTTACCGCTTTGTAATCTTTCGCAAATTCATTTAAGCGTTCCAGCAGCACTTCTTTTGAATGCCGGCCTAGTACGCCCATGTTTTTTGAATTGGGATGCCCGTAAAACGCGAGTATGTCATTCTCTAACAGTATTGAATTGGGACGCAGTGAGGGGTCAGGCTTAAATTCTTTCTTTTCCGGCGGCGGCGTAGTATCCGAACGCACCGGCTCGCTCACGGGAGCCGGTGTTTCTTCTTTTACGGTTACTTCTGCTGCCATTTGCGTATACGCTGTTTGTGTATAACCTTTCTTTGAACTTGTTTTTGCCGCTCCGTCCACACCAAAAACAAAACCGCCTGCTATAAGCAGCATCATGCCCGACGCCAATATCCGCTGTTCACGCACTTCTTGCTCCTACTCTCTACGGCGCCCCATTGTCCCGCGCCGAAAATAAACTATACCCCATTATCGGCATATACGCCATTGAACTTAATAGTTAATTTGAGCCTGCCTGATTTATAGGGCAGCATTAAACGCTGAATGTGAGCCAATGGGAAACGAAAGCGGCGGGATTAAACAAACCGGCAGCGCTTGTCGCGGCAAGCGCCAGAAAAACGAGCGCGGCTGCCCAGCAAAGCGCCGTTTTTCTCTTTCGTTGATACAGCCGGACGGCAAGGGGGACAAGGGCGCAAAGGCCAAACAGGACAGCGGGCAGAATACGGACAGCGGGACTGCCGCTTTGAGACCAGGTATAAAGAGCATAGGCAGCCTGCGCGAGTGCTCTGTTAAAGGCGCTAAAACGCCCTGCCGCCATCAACAAACCGGCAAGTATCAAAAATATGCCGCTTGCCCGTTTGAGAAGCGGTAAAAAACGGGTGTAACCGTGGATTTTTTCCAAAAGGTATGCCCAGAAAAAACTTACTACCAGAAAAGGGACACCTAATCCGGCGGAATATGCGACAAGGCACATTGCCGCGCGCGACAGTGTGCTGCTTTGGCTTGCCATAAGCAGTATGCTGCCTAAAAATGCGCCTACGCATGGTGTCCAGCCCGCGCCAAACGCTACTCCCGCAAGAAACGCGCCCGCAAATCCCTGCGGTTTGTGTGACGAATGCAGGACAGAGCCTTTTCGCGCCGCGAGAACCGTATTTTCAAGGGCGCACATTTCGCAGCCGTCTCCCGAATCGTCATATTTTAGAAACGGGATAAAGCCGAACAAAATATTCAGGCCAAGAATTATGACAATAGCGCCTGCTATAATATTGAGAATTACGCCGATTCCGCTCATAACCAGGAAAAAGCCGTACAGTACAATGCTGAGTATCGAAAAGATTACGGTAAATCCTCCTATAAAAAAGAGCGTACACACTACAATATGGAGGCTTTGTTTTGAAAAGAAGTGTCTTTTGCTGTCCGCACCGGTTTGCGGCGCGGCGCTGCCGCTTATAAACGCAAGATAACTTCCAAAAAGCGGGAAGACGCAGGGGGATAAAAAGGACAGTATGCCGGCGGCAAAAGCCGCCAGTATTGATATATTATTCCCCATTTTCCAGTAATGTTTCAAAAGCGGCCGCTACTTCAGGCGTATTCCAATCACGGCCTCCTACAGCGGAAAGGATGATAGCGCCGTCGCGGTCAAGAACAAAAGTTGCCGGAACCGCTTGAATACCGTAAGCGGAACTGACCTTGCCATCGCTGTCAATTGCGGCCGGAAACGCAAAATTGCCTTTGCGGATAAACGCGCCTACAGCGGGCTGTTCTTCCATAATGTCAACAGCAACCATTTCAAGGCCGCTGTCTTTGAAACGCCGGTAAAGGCCGTCCATCGAAGGCATTTCGGCCCGGCATGGCGGGCACCATGTTGCCCAAAAATTTAAAAAAACAACGTTGCCTTTCAAGGCGCTCAACGTTATTGTTTTGCCATCAATAGATTGCAAGGTAAAATCTTTTGCCGCTCTTTTTTCCTGGAACAAAGGCAACTGCGCTTTTCCAAAAGCATCTTTCACTTTTTGAGGGAAACCGGAATTGGCTGATGCATGGCAGCCGGTCATTCCAACGCAGAGCGCAAACATAAGGCATTTATTTTTCATCGTAAAATCTCCAATGCGGAACAAAGCCCGCTTCTTTCAACATAATCAAGAAACACGGCATAGTGGTCAATGAGGCAGCAGGACACATTTGCCGTGAAATCGCAGCCTTGGTTGCTGCGGATTCTCAGCCTTGTTGGCTGGACTTCCTCAACCTTGTTTGCTGAAGATTCTCAGCCTTGTTGGCTGGACTTTCTCAGCCTTGTTGGCTGAAAATTCGTAGCAAATACGAGTGCTAATTCCGTCCTGCTTTGCTAAATTCGCGTTGTCCTACCCCTTGCGGCCTGTAACGAAAATGCGTATTCTACACTAATTATGCAACAACCTCCGCTTTTCATTCTTGATTCGTATGCGCTCATTTATCGCTCATACTTTGCGTTTATTTCACGGCCTTTGCGTAACAGCAAAGGAAAAAATGTATCGGCACTTTTCGGATTTTCCAGAATAGTTGCCAATTTGCTTTCGGACAGACACCCAAAAGACATCGCTGCGGTTTTTGATCCCTATGGCAAAACATTCCGGCACGAACAGTATCCGGCTTACAAAGCAACCCGGCAAAAAACACCGGATGACCTCCATGCCCAAGTGCCGCTTGTCGAAGAATTCCTCAACCGGCTCGGTGTTCCTATTTTGCGGGTTGAAGGTTTTGAAGCGGACGATATTATAGCGACACTCGTCCAAAAATACCGGAACACAAACCGTAACTGCTATATTGTTTCAGGCGACAAAGACTTACTCCAACTGGTAGGCGAAAACATTTATGAACTGCGCCCGATAAAAAAACAAGCGGCCAGCGGGGCGAGTTTTGTAAGCCCCGCAAACAAAACTGCTACATTGCTTCCAAAGCCTCTGCTTAACGGCTTTGAAATAATAGACAGCGAGGCTGTACGCAAGGAATGGGGCGTGGAGCCTGCCGCAATTCTTGACTACCTTTCCCTTACCGGTGACCATGCGGACAACGTTCCGGGTGTTAGTGGTATAGGAGATAAAACCGCCCAAAAACTTATGCTGCGGTACGGCACCCTTGAAACCATTTATGAAAACATTGCCGGCATAGAAGCCCCCATAAGTAAAAAACTGGCGCTAAACCGTGAAAATGCTTTTATGTCACGGCAACTTATTACGCTTCGTACCGATGTCCCGTTGCCGGATACTATTTTTGACTGTCAGAAAGACCCTTCTTTCTGTTTTGCTGAAGCCGCTGCCTATCTGCGGGAACATGAAATCCGCACCATCGCGCAGGAATTTTCGGCAGAACCGGGGACGGCTCATACCAATCCGGTAACACCGGCTCAGGTGCTTTCCCGCATAGGCAAAGCAGGCATTCCCGGCATTCCGCCGGAACCCATAATCAACAGCGTTGCCGAATCGACCGTTTTTTTCACTAGCGCCGATGAACTTCCTCCGGCCAATGGTGAATACCACTATATTACCAACATCGATGTCTTTAAGGCGCTTTTGGATAAAGCCGCGGCGCAGAAGGTCTTTGCCTTCGACTTTGAAACAAGTTCGCTGGAAACAGCAAGCGCGGAAATTGTCGGCTGTTCGTTGGCGCTCCGTCCCGGGGAAGCGTTCTATGTGCCTTTTTTACCCCATGGTGAAGATGATGCCGCGTTAAACGCGCCTTTCATCCCTGAAGCGCAGGCTAAGCCCCTCTTGTCAGGCATATTTGCCTGCCCTGATATAACTATTGCCGCCCATAATGCAAAATTCGATTACAAAGTAAGCCGCGCATGGGGCATTCCCCGCTGGAAAGCAAAAATATTTGATACAATGACCGCCGCTTGGCTTATCGACCCGGATTCGTCCTATGCGCTTGATAAACTTGCCGCGCAGTACTTATCGTTCCACGCTTTGATATCGTATAAAAGCATTGTTCCCAAAAACAAAACGTTTCAGGCGGTTCCCCTAGAAATTGCCGCCCGCTATTCCGCTGAAGACGCGGATTTTTGCCTCCGCCTAAAAGAATTGTTTGAGCGTGAATACCTGAAAGACAGTCTTGGCGCACTGTTTTTTGACCTGGAAATGCCCATATTGCCGGTTCTTGCCGAAATGGAAATCGAAGGCATCCGTATAGATATAGCGAAACTACGGAATTATGGCGACGATTTGGCGCGGGAACTTTCGGCAATTCAGTTTGAATCATGGGCTATGGTCGGTCATGAATTTAACCTCGCTTCGCCTTTGCAACTTCAACATGTGCTTTTTACCGAGCGCGGGCTTATTCCGACCAAAAAAACATCTACCGGCTGGTCAACGGATGTGAGCGTACTGGAAGCCCTTGCCGCCGAAGATGACCTCTGCAAGAAAATCTTGCGCCACCGGACGCTTTCTAAACTGAAGACCACCTACGTTGACGCGCTTTGTCAACTGGCGGATTCTTCCGGCAAACTGCATACTACTTTTTTCCAAACAGGCACCGCTACCGGAAGGCTGTCCAGCCGCGACCCTAATTTGCAGAACATTCCTATCCGCGAAGAAGAAGGGCGGCGTATCCGGCAAGCATTTACCGCCGGCGAAGGGCGCGCCCTTATTTCGGCAGACTACAATCAAATTGAACTTGTCGTGCTTGCCCATCTTTCGCAGGATGTTGAATTGTGCGCTTCATTTACCGCCGGCGAAGATGTACACCGGCGCACGGCAGCGCTCATTTTCGGCATTACGCCGGACGAGGTAACTTCCGCGCAGCGCCGTATTGCCAAAACCATCAACTTTGGAGTGATGTATGGAATGAGCGCGTTCCGCCTTGCCGCCAGCCTTGCTATAAGCCGCCCCAACGCATTTGCGTTTATAAACGCCTATTTCAAGACTTATTCCGGTGTGCGCAATTTCATCAACGCTCTCATCGCCGACACTGAAAAGACCGGCTGGGTTACAACTATGTTCGGGCACCGCCGCTTTATCCGGCAAATCAATTCTTCGAACAAAGTAGAAAAGGCTGCCGCTGAACGAATTGCCGTCAACACGCCTATACAGGGCAGCGCCGCCGGTATTGTTAAACGGGCTATGCTTGATTTGGATATTGCCCTTTCCGCTATTCCTCAGGCGGAGACAAAAATCCTTTTACAGGTACACGATGAATTGATTTTGGAATGTAATGAAGAAAAAGCGCCGGAAATTGCCGCTCTTGTTAAACGTGTTATGGAAAACGCGGCTCCTCTCCGCATTCCGCTCCGTGTAAATGTAGAAACCGGTAAATGCTGGGGAGAATTTCACTAGAGCGCCGCTGATTAAATCCAACCGGGCATAAATCAAAAGGGGGCGCTAATCAGCAGATTAGCGCCCCCTTTTGAAACCGCGTTTTGCGGCGCTTGCAAACTGAATTTTACAAGCGCTTTTCAAACCTTATTTTTTTATCAGCCTGTTAAGCAAAGCCTCTATTTCTTTGCCGCCTTGCGCGGGTGTAGTTTGCCCAAAGGCTACGCGCTGATAAACGAGATAGAGCGTACTGTTCAATTCGGTATCATTGGGGACATGGGGCGTTTCTTTGGACGAATGCGGGCCGGCCACCGACAAATAATTGAGTACTTTCTGGTCATTCACATCTGAAGAGCCGGCAGCGCGGGCTGCGGATGACGCGGACGCGCCGCGGTCATTGCCAAGCACTTTTGACGCTTCGGGACTGTTTACTAAGAAGTTAATAAATTTGACTGTTTCCTCGATTTTTTTGGAATCTTTATTTACCGTGTAAAACTGGCTTGGCGCTGGCCACAAGGCTTTGGTCGCTTCCGCGCCGGGGAACTCCAACAGGTCAAGTTCATCATTGGTCGCCGCCTGGAAGCCGGCAAGTTGGTTTGTCCAAAGAAAGGAGATAGCCGCTTTACCGGCAATTATTGCCGATGTGTCCGAGTTGAGTTCAGGATACGTTGCGGCGACATCCGCCGGCGGGATAAGGCCGTTGTCACGGTAATCTTTGAATAGTTCAAGATACTTCTGAGCATCTGCCGCGGTAACGTAGGTGGTTTGTTTTACATCATCGTAGAGCGGGGTGCCGTTGTAGCGGGTCCAATACCCAAAAGGCGTGGAATTCGAAGCAAATGCGCCGATGTCATGCAGCGGGTACACGCCGGCAGGCAATTTTGCCTTTAGTTGCACAAGGTAATCGCGGAATTCGGCATAGGTCATGGACGGCTTGGGCAAATCCACCCCAATGCGTGAGAGCAGCGATTTGTTGTAGACGAGCGCGGGCATAGTAACACCGGTTGAAACGCCGTACAGTTTCCCATTGACAGTGCCGGATTCAAGAGCGCTTTCGTCAATAACTGAGGTGTCAAGCAGGGTTCCCTTGTACGGGTCAAGGTCGAGAAGTACCCCGCGATTTACATAGTCGTTAATGTTACCGCCCATTTGAATGATGTCCGGGCCGTTACCGCCGGCAATCTGTGTGTCTACTTTGGTAAAGTGGTCGCCGGTTCCGCCGGACACTTCAGGGTTTACCAAAATGCCGGGGTTGGCAGCCTGATAGATGTTTATAGCATCTTGACTGCGTTTGACCCGCGCTTCTGAGCCCCAATACGCCCAGCGCACAGCATCACTCGCGCCTCCGCCCGTTCCGGCGGCATTTTTCTTTTTTGCGCAACCCACCGCGCTTAAAGCACAGATGGCGGCGCAAACCGTAAAAATGATAGTTTTCATTTTCATACATTATTCCTCCAAAAAGTATTATAATTCGGCGATGCGTTTAACGCGCAAACCCAAATTTTTCAATGTAAACTGTAACAAGCGGTAATGCATAGTTTCAATGGAATAATAAACGTAAAAAATGGATAAAAACAAACTCTTGCGGCGATTCCCGCGCTTTTCCTTTCTTTAATTTTGCGGAAAAAATACCGATAATGGCGTATGGATACCGCACCGTACCGCCGCTGGAGAAAGGCGCACGAAATTGAACGTATATGGCCTGAAACATTGCTTAAAAAGCAAGAGGCCTACTGTGTTTCCGCCTGCTCGCGTTTCAAAGAAATGAATTTTGCCGAAGACCATGCCTGGGTACTATCCTGCGGCGGCAACAGGATAAGCGCCCTGCTTTTGCACAGCAAAAATTCGCTTTTTCCTGTTTTTGATGGCCAGACCGGACTGCCTTTCCCCCCGTTTCTCCACAGGTTTTTATCAAACATTACCATTCATGCTTTGCACGGGCTTTCCCACGACATCTGCGAACTGGAGCGAATTCTTGAAATGGCGAGTATCTTCGCAAAAGAGCGCCGTGATTTCAATTTAATGACGCTTGAATATCCGCAGGATGTATGCGCCGTCAAAACACCCAAGGCACTTAAATTGCGGCCGGCGCTTCATTCTGATTTAGACATGCTTACAGAATTACAGGAAAATTATCTGAAGGAAGAAGTTCTCCGCAAACCCAAAGATTACAACCGTTCTATATGCAGGCTTGGTTTGAAGAAAATGATAGAACAAGACAAGGCCGCTGTGGCTATCATAGACGGAACCATAGCCGGCAAAATCAACACCAATGCATTTGCTTTCAACCGCTATCAACTCGGCGGAGTGTATGTGCTGCCTCAATACCGGGGACAAGGCATTGGCAGCGCAATGACGGCGGCATTTGCCCGGACATTGCTTGCTGAAAAGCACGGCATATCCTTGTTTGTCAAAAAGGACAATATCGCCGCCGAAACAGTCTACCGGCGCTGCGGCTTTACCAAAATTGCCGATTACCGGATAGTATATATGCAATGATAGGCATAGTAGACCCCGGCGCCGGCAATTTGGGGTCGGTAATGAATGCGCTGGCGCGGCTCGCGGTTCCGGCGCGTTTTGTACGCGCTCCCGAAGAACTTTATCCCGGTTCCAGCCCTTTTGACAAAATCATTTTTCCCGGTGACGGCCATTTCGCGGCTACTATGGATATGCTGGCCCGTTCAGGTTACGGAGAGGCTATCCGCGGGTGGCTGGCGGCAGGGCGCCCTTTTTTGGGTATCTGTATCGGCATGCAAATCCTATTTGAATGCTCGGAAGAAGCGCCGGGCACAGCTGGCCTTGGCATCATAAAAGGCGAGGTGAAAAAATTTCCCGGCGCGAAAATTCCTCAGATTGGCTGGAATTGGACGCGGCCAAAACATGGTTCACGGCTTTTCAACCCCGCCTCTGACGGCGCTTACTTTTATTACATTCATTCATACTATTGCGCGCCGGACGATGAACGGTGTTCCGCTGCGGAAACCAATTACTATGTGCCTTATTGTTCCGCTCTGGAGCAAGGCTCCCTTGCTGCCTGTCAATTTCATCCTGAAAAATCCGGCGAAACGGGTTTGGCATTGCTGGAGCATTGGAGCCGGCAGCCGGTAAGCCTTTCCATTGTCGCTAACACAGGGAACGGTTTTGTCTCCGGTAAACCGGAAACAAAACCGGAAACCGGAAACATAACCAAACGCATTATCCCTTGTCTTGACGTGGATGACGGGCGGGTGGTGAAAGGTGTTAAGTTTAAGGGAATTGTAGACGCGGGCGACCCGGTAGAATTGGCGCGGCGTTACAATGCGGACAGGGCGGACGAGTTGACCTTTTTAGATATCGGCGCATCTCACAAAAGCCGGGCAATGCTCCTCGACATAGTGCGTCAGGTGGCGGCGGAGGTGTTTATCCCGCTCTGCGTAGGCGGCGGTATTCGCACTGTGGAGGACATGAGGCTTGCAATGAATGCCGGCGCGGACAAAGTTTCGGTATGCACATCGGCGCTGGAACGGCCGGAATTGCTGGCAGAGATGGCTGCCGCATACGGGCGGCAGTGCGTAGTATTGTCAATGGACGCAAAACGGGTAAACACAAAGGGCGAATCTTCCCGCTGGCATGCTTTTGCGAAAGGCGGGCGTGTTGATACAGGCCGCGATGCGCTGGAATGGGCACGAGAGGCTGTACGGCTTGGCGCCGGGGAGATCCTTTTAAATTCAATAGACGCGGATGGAACAGGAGCAGGTTATGACCTTGAATTAACGCATGCCATTATGAAGGCGGTACCTGTTCCGGTTATTGCATCTGGCGGCGCAGGTTCTCTGACGCAAATAAGCGCGGCGGCGGCGGTTGCAGATGCCGCATTAGTCGCGTCCATTCTCCATTTTGGAAAAACCACCATTACAGCGATAAAAGCGCATTTAGCGGCGGATGGCATACCGGTTCGGGTGTAGCCGCCAAAGGGAAAATGTGCGGAAGCCGGGAATCGCTATACAGCCGCTCTGTATACGCCGAGAAAGAGCATGTTTTCGGTTTGGTTTTTCAGTTCGGCAAGGGCTGTTTCCAGTTTGCCTGATTCTTCTACGGTTATATCGACATAGAACATATAACTCCACGGCTGGCCGAGTATGGGGCGGCTTTCCAGTTTGGTCATGCTTATTCCGTATTTGTTGAGTATTTGCAGGCAGGGGTAAAGGCTGCCTGCTTCGTCTTTGATAGAAAATACGAGGGATGCTTTGTTCGGCTGTTCGCCGGCGGAGTTTTCGCGGAGGAAGGCGGCCGCCGGCAGCGACACGTTCCGGCGGGCGATAATCACAAAACGGGTGTAATTTTGCGGATTTTTTTCGATGCCGCTTTTTAGGGCTTTAAGGCCGTATACTTTGGCCGCCGCCTCGGAAGCGATAGCGGCTACCGTGATGTCCGGCGTTTGCCCGTCTCCGGCTATCGAATGAACGGCGGCGGCGGTGTTGTTCCATGTTTCAAAGCGCCACTGCGGGTGCTTGTCCAGAAATTCCTTGCATTGGGCAAATCCCTGCGAATGGCTGCGGACGGTACGTATGGTGTCAAGAGACGCGCCATCGGCGGCTATCAGGCAGTGAACGATACGGAGTTTCAGTTCGCCCGTTATCGCCACATCAGGATAGCGCGTAAAGAGGTCGTAGTTTTCGTGAATGGTACCGGTAAGGCTGTTTTCTACCGGCACTATGCCGCACACCGCGCTCCCATCTAGTACCGCGTCAAAAACAGCGGGGAATGAGGGCAGCGCGAGACGCGGGGCATTTTCCCCAAAAGCGCGGTCAAGCGCCTGTTCGGCATACGCGCCGCTTTCTCCGCAAAAGGCTATTTTTTCTGTAACGAGCGAAAAGGCCTGCGCCCAATTCGCGTCTGCCGCATTCTTTTTGGGTTCGCCGCTTTCTTTGCGGGGCAGCCGGAGCAGTTCCTTGCCTACCACAGGCGCGAGCGCTTCGATGTCGCGCATCAGCCGCTCAAACTGTTCGGGGTAGAGGGACTGCGGCCCATCGGAAAGCGCTTTTTCCGGCTTTGGATGTACTTCCACCGTAAGGCCGTCCGCGCCCGCCGCAATAGCCGCCAAAGCCGCGCGGGGCACCATGTCGCGTATACCTACCGCATGGCTGGGGTCAACAATCACCGGCAAGTGGGAAAGCCCTTTCAGCACAGGTATAGCCGATATGTCCAGCGTGTTGCGCGTGTAGGTTTCAAATGTGCGTATACCGCGTTCACAGAGCATTACGTCTTTGGAGCCGGCCGCAAGCAAATATTCGGCGGCAAGCAGCCATTCTTCGATAGTGGCGGACGCGCCGCGTTTAAGGAGCACGGGTTTACCCAACGAGCCGGCGCGTTTTAAGAGTTCAAAATTCTGCATGTTACGCGCCCCGATTTGGAAAATATCGGTAAGGTCTTTCATGCCATCCACTAATTCCGGCGAGACTACTTCGGTTACAATCGGCATCCCCTGCGCTTCACCGGCGGCTTTCATGTATTCCAGGCCTTTCATACCCAAACCCTGAAAAGCATAGGGGCTGGTACGCGGTTTGTATGCGCCGCCCCGCAGTATCACCGCGCCGGATTCGCGCACACAGGCGGCGGTTTCCGCTATCTGTTCTTTGCTTTCTACCGCGCAGGGGCCGGCTATCACACAGATACGGGCGCCGCCAATCTGCACAACGCTTCCGGTTCCGGTGTTTACGCTTACAATGGTGTCGCTGCCTTTGGTTTCCCGCGCCGCCAACTGGTACGGTTTGCTTGTCTGCGCGACACGGGCAACGCCCGGAAGCAGCGAAAGTTCCCGCTCACTGACGGCGGGAATACCGCCGCCGCTCACAGCGCCGCCCGCCCCGCCCGAGGCGACAAGCAGCACATCGCCGCCTACATTCTGCTCACGTACCGAAAAACCGTTATCCGCCAGATAAGAAAACACCGCTTCTTTTTCGCGGGGCGCAATATCTTTTGAAAGCGCGACAATCATACGCATAACTATAACGGAGGCGGGCAGCCCTGTCTACACATTGAACGTATGAACGCACGACAAACGCATGAATAAAAGACCACACAATATATGACAGAATCATTTTCCATAAGATGAGGATGAAAGAGATATTGGAATGGCTGGTAACAGCGGAGGATAGCAGGCAGCACGCGATCTGTTGCGGAACTATCTGGAACTGCCCAACGGGATATCATCCCATAATACGATAGAGCGGTATTCGCGCTTGGTTCACCGCAACAATGTTACTTTTAATGAAATTCATACTAAAACGTCTCATGTGAGAGGTGCATATTAGTTGTGCAAAAGGGCATTTTTGAAGAATTGGGGGAATCACTCGAAGGAAAGCCGGCCTGGAAGTGGTGTAAAGGGCTCAATTTGACCTATAAATTCGCCGGTACAATAAAAAAGAGGGCTTTTTTGTGTTCCCAGACCGGAATGATTTTCCAGTCTTTGTTACGAGTCACGCCGGAGGCGGCTAAAAGTAAAATTGCCGCCTTAGAGGGCACCCCTCTTGTCCTTCCCCCTCAAATCCGGCACAATAGAAACAATACCCTTAGAATATTGTCTGTAGGGTGTAATTAAAGAAATATTTTTAGGAGTTTGTAATGGGTTTCGACATCACGAAGATGCGGAATATCGGGATAAGCGCTCACATTGATTCGGGCAAAACGACTTTGAGCGAGCGTATTCTGTTTTATTGCGACAAAATT
>JAIRPM010000103.1 GCA_031257075.1 Spirochaetaceae bacterium | reverse complement strand
CAATACCCCCCCCCCCCCCCCCCGTAATAGCGGTTGTTGTCCCTTGTTACAACGAAGCGGAAGCGCTGCCGGAGACTGCTCGCAAACTGAAAGGCAAGGTCGAAGAACTTTGCGCCGTTAATGCTGTTTCGCAAAAGTCCACAATACTCTTTGTTGATGACGGTTCAACCGACGGCACATGGCGCCTGATTGAAGAACTGCACAAAGAAAACCCGGCGCTGTTTGCCGGAATAAAATTATCAAAGAATTGAGGGCACCAGAACGCCCTGCTCTGCGGACTTTTGGCGGCGAAGGATTGCTGTGACGCCGCAATTTCTATCGACGCCGATCTACAGGACGATATAGACGTTATCGGCAGGATGGTAGAGCAGTACCGCGCAGGCTGCGAAATTGTCTACGGCGTTAGAGCCGACAGAAGTTCCGACAGTTTTTTCAAGCGCGTCAGCGCCCAGGGGTTTTACAGATTTTTGCGCTTCCTCGGCGCGGATGTGGTGTTCAACCATGCGGACTTCAGGCTGATGGGCAAACGCGCTCTTGACGCGCTCGCCGGATACCGGGAAGTAAATCTTTTCTTGCGGGGCATTATTCCCATGCTGGGCTTTCAAACAGGCATCGAATACTACGCCCGCTCGGAACGGCAGGCGGGCGTAAGCAAATATCCCCTGAAAAAAATGATTGCCTTTTCTCTGGAAGGGATAACATCGCTTTCGGTAAAACCGATACGGCTTATCACTTTGCTGGGTCTTTCTCTTTTTACAATCAGTATTGGGATGATTGTTTATTTTCTTGTCCGGCATTTTACCGGGCACACTACGCAGGGCTGGTCAAGCATCATCGTTTCCATTTGGGGCACCGCCGGGCTGATTCTGTTGTCCATCGGTATTACCGGAGAATATATCGCTAAAATATACCTCGAAACAAAACAACGCCCCCGCTACCACATAGAACAATTTTTAATTGGAAATAATTTTGAAGGAGAAAAAGAATGAAAACTGATACAGAAATTGAAACACTTATTACGCAGGTTTGCTCATCGGCAAAGACCCGTAAACTGTTGTCAACAATCGCCGTTCTTGGCATGGCGGTTTGCCTATTGCCGTTGCTTCCGCCGGTTCAGCAGGCAATTTTGAAACTGGTAATGGCTCACCGTTCCCTCAACATTCAGGCGCAAGGGCGCTTCCTTACGCTGTTATCGCTGCCCCTCATAGGCTTTGCCGCCTGTGCGCTGCTTTTTTGTTGTATATTTTCACGGAAGATAGACGCGGTATTGGAGAACCAAAAATATGACGGGCTGTTTTCAAAAATCGCTCTCGGCATTACCGCGCTGCTTTTGGTTTTTATTACTATTTTTTCGTATCAGCATGGAAGACAATGGCTCAGCAGCGACCACGCTTCGGAGATGGTGCTGGCAAAATTGCTGGCGGAAGAAAACGCGCTGGTAAGCCGGAATTGGCATTATTCAACAGAGATACGCCTTGTTTATCAAACGCTGTTTTCCATGCCTTTGTTTAAACTTTTAGGGAATGGTAATAATTGGGCGCTTATCCGCGCAATAACGGTTTTGCTGAATAATATCATACTTATTGCGTCATACATTTTTTTGATGAAGCAGACAAAAATAAAAAACAAATGGATATATATTACCGCGCTTTTTTTGCCGCTTCCAATATCGTTCGAATATTGGGATATTGTAATATTCGGCGGTTATTATGTCTTTTTTATTGCGCAGTTATTTTGCTGTCTTGGGCTTTTCCTAAAGTTACTTGAATCTTCCTCCCAGGGGGGCGCAAACACAAAATCGTGGAAAGTTTGTTTTATTCTGTTCGGGCTGCTATCGCTCGTTCTTGGAGCGCAGGGAATACGCGCCTTGCTCTGCGTTCATATTCCGCTTATGCTTGCCTGTTTTTTTGCGGCGCGTTTCGGCGCCCGGAAAAAACGGCCGCTCGTTTTAGGCGCGTACGGTTTTATATCCTGCGGTATAGGGTTTCTTGTAAACTATATGCTGCATATCAAATATAGTTTTCATTCATTTGAAAATATGCGGCTTGATAATCTGTATCAAAATTTTTCTATAAAAATTGGGCAAAACTTAAGCGGCTTGGTGGAATTTTTTGGATATGCGCCCGGAGAATCGCTTTTATCAGCCAAAGGCATATTTGGAACGCTGGCGCTGTTTTTTACGCTATGGGTAATTTTTCAGGCGGTTACATTATCGCGTGACAATGCTTCGGCGCAAAAACAATATACCGCGCTCTTTTTTATATGTGCCGCCGCGTTCAATATGTTTGTGTATCAGATTATTGACGGCGAAGTTACGGCGCGGTATTTTATTCCGTTCCTGATATTATATGCGTCTATCACCGGCTTTTTGCTGGAACAAACGGGACAAAGCCGCCTCTACCGGACAGCACTTGCCGCTTCGGTTTTTCTCTTTATATTCGGACAAAGTTTTCTCAACTTTCAAACCTTGGAGAAAAGGGATATCAACAGCGGGAGAACCGGATATATCAGTTATCTTGCCAAAAATAATCTTACCTACGGCTTTGCGACATTCTGGAACGCCAATGTTACCACAGAATTGAGCAACGGCGCGATTGAACTTGCCGGTCTGGAACCTGACGGATTAATGGCGGATAAAAATATGTTCAAAATTCAAGGATGGCTAAACAAGGTTAAATTGTATGAGCCATCGTATTTTGCAGGGGAATCGTTTTTGTTTTTGACCAAAGATGAATGGGAATTGGCGCGAAAAACCGGACGCCCTTTTACCCAAAAACAGCCTGATTACAATGACGGCGCGTTTGTTATCCTGCGCTATCCATCCGCGCAAATAATACACGAAGAAGTTTTGGACGGGCAATGATATTCGACCGTGTTTTGCTCAAATTTATGCTGGTAGGCGTTATCAACACGCTCGTTGGCGCGGGGCTCATGTTTCTGCTGTACAATCTCGCCGGCTGCGGCTACTGGGTTTC
>JAIRPM010000099.1 GCA_031257075.1 Spirochaetaceae bacterium | reverse complement strand
GTTCTATATGGTGTATGCGGTTTTCGACCACGCGGCGGTCGGTTTCAAACTTTGTTTCGCCCGCGCCTTTCGCGCCGTAACTACCGCCGCGCTGGCGGGCAAGGTCGATATATTTGTGGGTCAGACGGGGCAGGCTGAATTTGAGGCGGGCGAGTTCCACCTGCAGTCCGGCTTCCCGTGTGCGGGCGCGGCTTCCAAAAATCTGAATGATAAGTTCGCGCCGGTCAAACACGGAGATACCGGCGCGGTTTTCCCAGTTGCGCTGTTGGGACGGGCTTAAATCCCAGTCGAGGATGAGGCAGTCCGCGTTCGCCGCGGCGCATTTTTCGGTAATTTCGTCAACTTTGCCGGTGCCTATGCCGAATGTACCCCGGTGTGAGGCGTCATCCCGCAAGCGTACGATTTCCACGCCAACCGCCTTATGCCCCAGACTTTGTACAAGTCCTTCAAGTTCGGCAGTTAGCGATTCCGCCTGCGCCTTCTCGATTTTTTCGTCCCAGAGTCCTACAAGAAAAGCGCGGACAGCCGCAGGTGCCGTATCGTAAAGTTGTTGTGCCATTGATATATACTATCCTAAATTTATACTGCTGCATAGCAACAGTTTATGCCGTCATTGCCTTTGCGTACAATAGCTTTGCATCGCTGGTAAAACTTATGCGATAACAATATGCTTTTATTTTGCCGGTAATTTTTGCCGACACATTAATAAATTGTTCCGCTACATGGCCGGATGCCGCATTTTCCTGCAGTTGAATATTATCCATAATATCAAGTTCGGGGAAATTGTTTTGCCGTGAACGCGGCGGTTTGCAACTAATAATCGCTTCGAGTTGTGAAAGCGCAAGCACGGTGCAAACCGCTGGAATTTTTTCGACATATTTATCCAAAATCCGGTAACATACCAGTTTCATCGGATTTTTTAGATGCTTAAACGGCTGTTTTGTTGATTTTTTTCGTAGATAGTACGGGAAACCTATACCATCAATTTGATATATTTCTACCGGTTCCGCTATGCCTTTTGGATGTACAATTTTTGTATTACTAATGGTAAGTTTTGTATTTATCGCATTGCGTGTATATTCAGAAATATATATTTCTCCGCCAATAGTATAACTTTCGATACGGCCGCACAAATTAACATGCTTGCCGATAACATTATACTTCATTGTTTTTTCCGAGCCTATATTTCCAATAATGCATGGGCCGGTATTAATTCCTACGCCCATTGCCAATTCAGGATAATTATTTTCGACATTCCATTCGTTTACTGTTTTCATCGCATTCTGCATTTGAATCGCACAGGCTATTGCATCTTCCGCATGGAACTGTGTTTCTACCGGCGCGCCAAATATTGACAAAACGCTGTCTCCCAAATATTCGATAACCGTGCCTTTGTGGTTTTGAATAATTTCTACCATCGCCGTAAAATAATGATTCAGCAGGGTCACAACTTTTTCAACCGTAAGCTTTTCGGCAATTTGAGTGAATCCGCGCAAATCACACATCATTATAGTAATAGTGCCTAGTTTTCCGCCGAGAGCGGTACCGCTGCCTGATTCCAAAAGTGAATTAACAATTTCTTCCGGCATATAACGGCCAAAACTGTCATGTAAAAGGCGGTTGCGCACTTCAAGTTCGACACTTAAATACTGATGGCAGTTTTCAGCACGGTTCAACCCGTTAAAAATGGCTTCCGCCATGCCTTTGCAGGAACCATAACCACAGGCCGCACAATTCAAAAAATCGCTTTCGCGGCGTTTCTTCATTTTTTTGTATATATCACTCAATTCTTTTTCATTGGGTTCTTTATAATTTTTCATTAAATGATTCAGATTAAGATATTTACGGTTGTAAATACCGGGCTGCCAGTATTTTTTTATAAGTGCGGAAAAAGATTCGCCGCTTTCCTGTTTTTGATACATTTTGATATGTTCGCGCATGCGTTTTTCTACTTTTGCTTCAAGCCGGTCTATAGGCATTCCGGTATTGCCGGTGCCAAGTCCGCCGTTACATCCAGAACGGCAGCTAAGACAATCAACGATGAGCGGCGTTGTTTTTTCGCGGAGCATCTGCGGTATTTCGGTAAGATATGTATATACTTCGGTATTGCCTTCAATACGCCGTATACGGTGTTCAATACCGGGCGCGTCACGGAGCACGGTGGCGCGCAGGCCGCCAGGTGAGGAAAACCCAACCCCCCGTTCCGCACTGGGCCCGTCAAAAGGCATTTCATGGTATGTATCTAAATTCAATATATGAAGTTCGAGGTATTGCTTTATGCTTGTCATGCTTATATTGTAACTAATTAAACCGGTTTCATCGAATTCTCGTTTTTTTGCGGCGCATGGAGAAATTGCCGCTATTTTGGCTTTCTCGTATTCCGGGAAAAACCGGCGTATCATAACAGCCGTATGAAGCATCGGACTGTGTACCGGCGCAAGATACGGTATAATTTCTGGATGATATATTTGACAGAAACTCACAAGAGCGGCACAGGGCTGCGCCACAAGAATCTGCGGTTTTTCTTCTGCTATATAATGGAGGTACGATTTTGCCGCAAGTTCGGCTCCAAATGATACGTCAAAAATGGCAATGACGCCTATTGATTTTAGGAATCCGTTTAATTTGTATAGATTGCCAAATACAGTTACAGCGGACGGCGCGACAACTGCCACTATGGGAATGGCGCTTTCCAGTGCCGCGAAAAAAAATTCACTGTCATCCGCAATAAAACGCGCCTTGCGCTGGCAGACGGCAACGCAGCGGCCGCAGCCTAAACAACGCTCGTGAATAATATCGATGCGGTAGCCGGAGCCGTCGATACATGCTTTGACCGGGCATACCGAAATACAGTGATGGCAGTTGTTACATTTATCACGGTTTACATGAATAAGTTGGCTTACACCGGACGAATTATCCATACTTTAGTATCGGCACATTAATTAGGACAATGCTGATTAACTCGATGCTTATCAGCATTGCCCTGGTGTATTTGCATTTCAATGGACAAAAAAAACGGCTATGTGCTATAATCAGAGTCTGTTGTAAAACTGTAGTTTTGCAACTACACCATCAGAAAAACATTTTTCAGGAGGATTTTATGGATTACAGTCATTCAATCATGTTTGTAGTCGGATTCATTATCTACATCGGGATAATGATATTCATCGGAACGCTCGCTTCGCGCGGAAAGAGCGATGGCAAAGATTACCTTACAGGCGGCGCTAAACTGCCCTTGTTTTTGATTTTTGCGACAATGGGCGCGACCTTTATCGGAACGGGCAGCGCGCTGGGCGCGACAGCCAACGGTTTCCGGCAAGGCTGGTACGGTTCGGGTTACGGGCTGGGCGCGGCGCTGGGGCTTTTGTGGCTTGTCTGGATGATAAACAAGACAAAGCCGCGTTCAAAAGGCTTCATCACTATGGCGGAAGAAGCGCAGTACCTGTTTAACGGCAGCCGCCAAATGAAAGTCATCATGTCGTTTATGATGTACTTTGCGGAAATCGCCTGGCTCGGCAACCACATAAACGGCGGCGGCACTTACCTTGCCTACATAACCGGCGTAAATCCCGTGCTGGCGCGGCTCATCTGCGTTGCGGGCTTTGGTATCTATGTCATCATAGGCGGCTATCTTGCGGTTGTATGGACAGACCTGATTCAGCTCGTCATCATCGTTGCAGGCTTTATCGGCATCGCGCTTATCGCCGTTCCCACTGCGGGCGGCTGGGCTGAAATCACAAACACGATTACGGCCGCCGGAAAAGCCGGCAATCTCACGTTCTACGGCATAGGTTCCACCACAACAATGGGGCTTATAGCGCTCATCTGGGGTATCATCATTCCCGGACTCGGTACGCCCACCTATAGAATGAGGATTTACACCGCAAAAGACGACAAAACCGCAAGCCGCGCATTTTTAACGACGGCGGCGCTGCTTCTGGCGTTCAGCCTTATACCGGCGCTTATCGGAATGTCCGCCTTTACCATTGCGACAAAGAACGGCGCGGAATCCGTGCTTGGCAACCCGAACTTCGCCTTCGCCTATGTGGCAACTATCGTTTTGGGTCCGGTTTTGGGGCTTTTGTTTATGATAGCGGGGCTTTCGGCAACGCTGTCATCGGGAGATTCGGACGCTATCGCAGGCGTAACGATTCTTATTCAGGATATTTATCCGGTTTTTGCGAAAAAACCGCTTGCGCCTGAAAAAATCAAAAGTTGGTCGCGCTTGGGGCTTCTTATAACGTTTGCGCTCGCGTTTTTTGCCACACTGTTCGCCACTGATGTTATGAACTATATACTGAACGTCATAGGTTCGATTATTCCGGGCGTTTCTGTGGCAATGTTCCTTGGCGCGATTTGGAAAAGGGCAACATGGCAAGGCGGCGTTGCCTCGCTTGTAACAGGCGCTATTTTCGGGGTTCTCTACTTAGGCGTTGCGCCTTTCCAGAGTTACATAAAAGGCATCTTTACAGCGCCCGCGATACCTTCGACCATCATCACGTTTATAGTTTGCGTGATTGTGTCGCTTGTAACGCCCCCCGGCACTCTTTCAGAAGCCGAAAGGCTTGCGGCTGTGGAAAAATCCAGAACGGCATAGGGCAAAAACCAGCCGCTCTGATGCCTGCGTTTAACAAGGATGTTGCAATCAAAGAACGGTCACATGCTTGACAGGGCACCCGGCTGTAGCATACAATTACAAACGCTTCTTGAATTAGAAGCGTTTGTTTGCCAAGGTGGCTCAGTCGGCAGAGCGGCGCACTCGTAATGCGCAGGTCCGGGGTTCGATTCCCCGCCTTGGCTTTTGGTTTGCCGCCGCTTCTGGACAAGCCTTAATATGCCGAAAATGAATAAGGCATGAAAAGTACGGCGCACAGATTTTTCCTTCTTTTTGTTACAGCAAGTCTGCTTTGTTCTACAAGCAGTGAAACAGAAACCCAAAAAGCAGCAACCGAAATTGAATGGTATATTTCAAACTCCAGCGGTATGGCTCTCGAACGCACCATTCAAACCCGCGCTATGCGCGAAAAATACGCATTGCAGGTGCGCTACATAGAACCAAATGACACCCCCCGTGAAATCCGCAAATATTATTCCGCGCCATGGAGAATAGAACGGCGTATTCTCTACGAAAATGGCAAACGTTCCCGAACTCAATGGAGTTTTTGGGATGAAATAGACACCGCTTACTTTGTTGCCGTCATAGGCAATGACGGCGCGGGCTTTATCGAATGGTACGATGAAACCGGACGCATCGTAGAAGAACAGCGCCTTGACCCGGACGGTTCAGGTTACTTTATCAGTTATACCTACAAAGATTCATTTTTAATAAAATCGCGGGCTACAGCTATAGAACCGTACAAAAAAAATGACGCATCGGCAAAAAACCCAAACTCCGATGAAAAAACAGCCAAAACCCAAGAGGACGCAGCAAAACCGGCGGCAGATACTGAAAATGCTATGCCGGAAACAAAGCCACCCGCCAACCCCGCGCCGGACACCATTCAACAAGCACCCAGCCCCGCAACAGCCGCCGATGACAGCGATGCCGGTGTTGACGCTGACGATGAAACATTGGTGCATGAAATGGGAATCACCACGCCGGCACCGGCTGTTGTCCCTCCGCCATCGCCGCAGACTGTTATTCGGCCTTTGCCTCCCCCTCAATCCGCTTCAAAACTAGTACGCTATCCTGAGCAGCCTGCCGTATTTCCTGCAGAATTTATAGCACGGTCAGGACGCGAGGGCGCGGTGCTGTGGACAGACACGTACCGTTATGCCCGCGCAAAGTCTATCCGTTCCGTAGAACGGCATGTTATGGCAGCAGGCAATGGCAAGGCCGAATTTGTCAAAATGCAAATTCCCCGTACAATAGAAATAGAACCGGACAACCGCAAATTTGTGGAACCTGCTACAAGTTTTATTTCTTCTTTTCTTGCCGATATACTTTATGACAAAACGGCACGAATCACATACACTACCGATAATAAGCGCCGCATTGTAAGCCAGATGTACTACAATGAAAAAGATGAGCCTATTGGTGAGATGCGTAACCAATGGGACAATGACCGGCTTTTGGAAGTATTATGGAAGAATGGAGAAGATGAACGCCGTATTGAATATCAATACAACAAGCATGGAGACCGCACGAGTGAAAAGGATTATAATAAAGGCATCTTGGAAAGAACGGTTCAAATTGACGGCAGCAATGAAATTGAGCGCGTTTACAGGGAAGGTCATCTTATTTTGGAAGCAATTTGGCAGGACGGCCGCAAAATTTCCGAACGGCGCATTCCGCCGCCCCGCGCCGGCGTACCGGTTGTGCGTGAATTGCTGCCCCCCCCTCGCCGTTAAGGCGCTTATGGCAACGCTTGGATTTTATCAGTGCTTCCCTAGGAGTACGTGTATATGAACATAACATTGTTTTCAAAACTGAAGTGGATTGGGTTTGTTGCGGGACGGTATGTATCAAAAAAAGGGCAGCGCTCGCGGACACAGTCTGTGCTTTCTATTTTGGGCATTGCTGTCGGTGTTTTATCGCTCACCGTTATTATTTCAGTTATGAACGGTTTTCAACTCGGCTTTATTGAAAGCATTATCGAAGTATCATCATTTCATATACGGGTTTACAATTTTCCCAAAGAAAACGAAACGCTTGTTTCGGACATACAAAACATTCAAGGCGTACAATCCGCTGTGCTTTTTCTGGAAACAAAAGGGCTGCTGGAAGGCGTAAAAACCGATGAACCCGGCATTGTAAAACCGAATTTCAGGCAGCAGAGCGCAGCGCTTATACGCGGACTGCGCCCCGGCGCATTGCTGGAAGACCGCGGTATGGCCGGCAAACTTGATTTTGAAAAAGGCGGCTTTGATTTGGAACAGCGTGGTTCTATATTGCTGGGCGCGGAACTAGCCGCTTCGCTGGGGCTGCGGCTTGGCGATGAATGTGAATTTATTTCCATATCAAACATTGTGCCACAAGATGATGATACTCAGACTGCCCGTTTTACGGTACGCGGTATTTTTCGTACCGGTTTTTGGGAGTATGACTTGAACTGGGCATTTGTCAATTTAGAGGATGCTGCTGCCCTTGAATTGCCGCCGGTAGACGCTTTCCAAAACAATAAAACACAAGAAGCGGGTTATATACTAGGAATTAAATTAAAGAACCGTGAAAACGACCGTCAAATGGCGGCGCATATAGAAGATTTTGTACAAAACATTATCGGGGAAGAATATATTTTAGAAAATGATATACGGATAAGTTCATGGCGGAATTATAACAAGGCATTTTTTAATGCGCTGCGTACAGAAAAACTTATGATGTTTGTATTGGTTGGGTTAATATTTATTATTACCGCAATGAATATATATCATTCCCAGCAGCGTTCCGTGCTGGAGCGCGGCGAAGAAATTGCTCTCTTGCGCGCCTTAGGCGCAACGCCGCTTTCTGTACGGATGGTATTTGCGCTTCATGGCTGTATCCTGGGCGCGCTCGGCGCAACCGCCGGTATGCTGCCCGCGCTACTTATTGTCAGCCATATACGCGGTTTTTTTTCATGTATTGAAACTATTATAAATGGCGTACTCTTTTTTCTTTCATTGATTTCTGGCGGGCTTTGGGCAGGTGAAAGTTATTCGGTGTTTTCGCCGGCTGTATTTTATTTAAAAGAAATTCCCGCACGGGCTATTCCCCATGAAATTGTGCTTATTTATATGTTTGGTTTTTTGTCCGCCGTTATCGCGGCGTTCAGCGCGTCAAACCGTGTCTCGCTGATGCATCCAGCCGATGTGCTTCGTTATGAATAATTTGTACAAAGACATTCCTGTCATAAAACGGGCACGCGGCTGGCGGCTCTACAGCGAAACAGGGCAGCGTTTGACCGATTTATGGCAAATAGGGGGGGGGGGGCTTCTAGGCCACACCCAGAGCGCGCTCCTAAGAGAACTGAAAAACACCGCCGAACGCGGCCTTTTTGCCCCTTATCCTTCTTTTGCCAAAGAGCGCTTTTTCAAAGCTCTCCGAGCCTTGTTTCCCGCCGCAATTGCATTTACGGCTCTCCCCGAACGCCCTCAAGACATCCCTCTTTGGCGGCCATTTTCCTATGAAAACGCCGCTGTCGAAAAAGAACCGTCTTTTGCCGCCGCGCTGCCCTGCCCATTGTTACCGTGGGCGGCGGTCTGGAATGAAAGAAAACCTCATTCCAGTGCTGAAGATTTGACATGGGATTTTTCACCGGTTGTGTTTGCCGCCGCCGCCCGCGCTGTCTACAACCTGATAGCAGCGCCGGAACGAGGCTGTCCCTCTTATCCAAAGATTGAAGCGGCGTTCAAAAAGATGGGAAGCGCGGAAAAGCGCATTTGGCGGCGGGATGGTATTTATTTCTACTATGCTCCGACCTATTCTCCGGCCGCACCCTATCAGCGGCTGTTTCATGCTTTTTTTGAAAAAGGCTTTTTGCTGCCACCGTGCCCCGACGAGCCTTTGATACTTCCGGGTGAACTTTCACCGGGCGAAGAAACAAAACTTGCTGTTCTGCTGCAAACTACACATGAACACCAATAGCCTCGCGTATAGAGTCAACAAGGGATTTCTTGCCCGGTAAGGGGCCGTTTAAGCCGGGTATTTCAACAATGAGCGGATACCGTCCCGACAATTGCCAGGAGTTTATTTCTTCGCCCAACCACAAGGCAACCTGCTCGGTAAGAATAAGAATGAGGCAGCCGGCGCTTTCCGGCGACTGCCGTTCGAAACCTTCGTTTGATAGAGGCCGTGTTATTGATGTAAAGAGGCGCAAGGCACTTTCCTGGTTGTCTACGGGCCGGACATCGACACCGGTTAAACGGAAAGCGGCAGCCAATTCTGCTTCGCCTAAAAAAACATAATGGGACAATTCGTAAATCTATAGCATGAGTATTAGCAGGGCAACAATAAAACCCCACAAGCAGATACCTTCGGCAAGTCCTACAAAAGGAAGCGCCTTGCCGGAAATTTCCGCATTTTCACTCATAGCGCCCATAGCCGCCGCGCCTATTTGGCCTACAGCAATACCGCCCGCAATACAAGAAAGCCCTACCGCAAGTCCTGCCGCAAGATATTTTAAGCCGGATGCCCATCCGGTTGCCGAGGCGGCGGCAATATCCGCCGCTGCTTCAGCGGCTGCCGGCTGCACAAAGAGCGCTCCTGTCAGTACAGAAAAAATACCAACACTCACTAATTTTTTCATCAAAAACTCCTAATACGTTAGTGTACCGCAAACTATCACCCATTCCCTACCCCCTTGCACCAAACCCAAAGACTGCCGCCAGCACCTGCCGTGAACTTTCACGGACTTGTACTGAAAAAATCCAAAAAAGTCCGCACAAGTAACAAAATAGTTCAAAATAGTTCAAAAATGCTTTTTTTCTTGACTTTTTGAAAAGGCTCTTTCTATACTTTTCTGTAGAAGGCTCACAAACCGGTTCAGGGTTGCCGCCACTTAAGGAAGCACTGTTTAAGATTTGCCATTTGTTTGCTATTAAAGAATGGCTCTATCAGCGGCTCTGCCCTCACGTCTGTGTCTTTCGAATTTTTCACGTTGGCGGAGAAAAATTATGAAAAAACAAAAGTTATTTTGTTTGACGGTTATTGCCGGGTTGGCTTTCTATGCCGGTAATAGAAAAATCAAATTGTCATAGAGGAGGAAAACAAAATGACAAAGATTACATTAAAGACAACAATTCGGATAATGGCAGCAGCAACAGCGCTGTCTTTAGGGCTTATTATAGCAGGATGTGATTTGTTCAAAGAAGAGTAAACAGAAAGACAGCCCGACCCTACGGAAATTATTATTACCGGTATACCTGCTGAAAAGAACAATAAAAAGATACTTTTGTGGATATTTCCAGAGGAACGTGCTGGAAATGAAATGATTGCTAATATAGCAATGGCAGAGGGTATCGTCAGCAATGGCCGGTTTTCGGGTAATTGTGTAAAACAAGGCGACTTACAAAACTGGCATGAGACAGGCAAATATTGTATTCTGATAAATTTCTCTTTTGGAGAACCCGGCTGGGAGAAATGGTGGTACACAACAGGAAGTGCGCCCGAAAAGTACAGTATTACAGGCCTTTCTGAAACTATACCATTCAGCAAATTCAAAAAAAATTGATCCTTAAAGGGAGGGCCGCAATAGATAGCAAACCGGCTGAATTAAGCAGGATAACTCCTGGCTGATTTAGCCGGCTATTGAAGAATAATTTTTCCTTGCCGGAAATTCTAATGATGTTTTGGAGTGTAATACAAGGAGTACATTATGAGCAAGAAAGCGTCGTTTTTAATCGTATGTATTTTTTCATGCTCCGCTCTTTGGGCGGAAACAGAAACACGTCTAAGCGTGGGGCCGGCATATTTTTTCGGCTTTACGAACGGCGAAAGTACACGGGAATGTACTTATGGCATAAACGCGAAAGGCAGTATTTTTGTTAATTCGTTTCCGTTGGGCGCGTATATGAATGTGTCTGAATTTTTTGCAAGCGGTGCGGTAATGCTCGCTATAGGGCCTGCCTTTCAATTTGAACTCAGCGAAATGTTTAAGATATTTACCGGAATAGGGTTCAATATGTCTACGCCGGACTACAATTATTCGGCGGAACGCAAAATAAAGTTTCCCCATGATACCAGCTGGGGAATAAGCATCTGCGCCGCATTACACATCCAGTTTACGGAACACTTTTTTGCCGAACTAGGAGCAAATGCGGAGTATGGTTTTACCGGCTATGTAGAGCCTAATGCGCGCCCTTTTGTCGCGCTTGGGTTTAGCAAAAATATAGGGTAATTGTATGAAAAAACTAATTCTTCTTTTTTTATGCTGCGGTATTTTCCCGGCACAAGCGGCACGGGCAATGGATTTTGGCGTATCAGTTTCCCCGCTAACGCTGCTAGGCGCGGTGTTGTCTTCGGAATATACACCAACAGATAATCCTAGAGATTATATCTGGATAAGCGCCGATTTGAATTTTCTTTTGGATGACAGCAGGGAGCGAAGCATCGGTATAGTTTTACAGCCAAATTGTTACGGGCTGCGGTACCATCAGCGCAAGTATACAAATGACAACCATTCCGGCTTTTTGTATGGGCTGTTTGCCACGCTGGATTACCGTGTTATGGGCTGGAAATACAACGACCAAGACGGCTTAACCGTATCATACGCTTTCATTGGCAATACAAACACAACTGAAGGTATGATTTTTCATACGATTGGAGCAACCATTGGCGCAAACACCGGCTTCCGGCTGCGCGGCGAAAGATGGGGCGCTACTTTTTATGTCGGCGCGGGGGTGCCGCTTATTTACTGCTTTGGCGATTTGCCTCGAAAACAAAATTCATGGGATTTGTATTTCGGAAGCGCCCTGAATAGAGCCTTTGAACTCGGCCTAAAAATAGATTTTTACATCTAAAGAGAAATTGCAATTCTGTTTTAGAGGCATGGACTGTGGATGCTTTTATCTGCACATCTTTTTTCGCGCTCGATGATACAACGCATAGGTATTGAATATGCCTATACCCTTCCATTTATGCGCAAGGCAGCCTGGGAATCATTCCACGGCGCGGTGTTTCATAGAATAAGTTTATGTTTCCACGTAAGATAGTACAAAATAGGTATGAAAATACGGTGCTGCAAATGAAATATGTTTTGTTTATATTTTTTCTACTGCCCCTTTCCGCCGTATTCGCGGATGATTCCTCTCCGGCACAAACGCCGCCGGCCGCAGATGCCGGGGAAACGGAACAACGCCCCGCAAAACCGGCTCCTGTCTTCAATTGGATGTTTCAAACCGCCCTGGGCATAAAATCCGCGCAAACGCAGGAATGTGTTTACGAAGGCGCTAAACAAATAAGCCGTCTCGATTGGATAGACAACGCCGTCCCTTTTGCCGCGTTTTCCGCGGCACTATCTGCTTTCAACATTACAGCGCGGTTTGGTTTGTCCCTGTCTATCCCCGTCAAAAGCGGCATTATGGAAGACCGCGATTTTCTTATTGCCGGTTCGAATGCCGTATCGCATTACTCACGCCACAACATGTGCCTTGACAAAGATTTTACCTGCTATGCGGAATTGGGCTATGTATTCAAAATAAATACATTCTATATATTTCCTGCCGCCGGTTTTTGTTACGAAAACCGTAAATGGAGTGCGTCAGACGGCTTTTTGCAATACCCCATCGGCGGCGGCATGTGGACAGGCAGCGAACCAAAAGAAAATATTTACGGAACGGTTATCAACTACGAACAGTCGCTGTGGTATCCGGCGCTGTCATTGTGCGCCGGATACATATACAACCAACGTTTTGATTTTGCCCTTTATGGCAGTTTTTATCCGTATATTTCAGCAGAAAGCATGGACAACCACTTTGTACGCTCCCCGCCTGTGCGGTTTTATGATACGATAACAGGCGGCCTCGGTGGAAAAGCGGGTGTTTACGCGGCCTTTTACCTTGTTAAAGAAATAGCGTTTGCAGCGGCGCTGGAATACGAAACATTCACAAGCGCGAAAGGGAAAACCTCTTCCGGCACAATAGGAATAGGAAACGGCGCTCTTGCCGTTGACGAAGGCTACAGCGCAAAAATAGAACGGGGCGCGTTTTCGGCCTCTTTTGGAGTAAAAGTAAAGGCAGGAAATTTATTATAAGGATTAACAGAATATGAGAAAAACAATATTTATTATTATTGCCGTACTAAGTGTTTTTTCCTGCGATGATTCAATTATCTACGGAAGAAAAATTATAGCCGCCGAACAAACCGGAAAAAGCAGCCCCCATATTCTGTTTGAAGGCGAAATTTCCATTTGGGATATAAATATAGATGGCGCACTCGAATGTTACAGTGTACCTGATTATGTGTTTGAAGAAGAATATGGTAAAAATAGTTTTCATATAAAAGTAATGCCTTCTTTTATTGTGCATGAAACAGTTACCGTAAGCGCTCATTATGCAGAGGGGCGCGCAACCTTCAGAACACGGTATTTTTAGAGTAACGCTGATTTATTCAACCAAGAATAAATCAGTGCTTTGCTAACCCAATTTTGAAACAAGCCGGGTTAGCATAATTTTTTGGAGCAACAATGAAATATGTCTACCCAGCCTGTTTTTATCCTGAAAATGACGGATGTTTTTCCGTTGTGTTTCCAGACTTCCCGCTTACCACTTGCGGAAGAAATTTAACCGAAGCGGTGTACATGGCGCAGGAAGCGGCGGCCGGCTGTATCATAGGCTGCACAGAAGACGGTAAGCCGCTGCCCCAACCCAGCCCGCCTAACAGCGTTGTCCCTGAAAAGCCTGAAGGTTTTGTTTCGCTTGTCTATATTGACCTTGACCTGTTCAAAACCCTGTTCGATGAAAAACCTGTAAAAAAGACCGTATCAATACCTTCATGGCTAAACAGCGCCGCAGAACAGAAAAACATAAATTTTTCCACTGTCTTGAAAGATGCCCTGCTCAAAAAACTGTATGCCTGTTAGAGCAACGCTGATTACCTTGGATTTAATCGGCGCTTCTTTGTCAGTCTGCCTAATCCTTCTTTTTGAAATGCTCTTTTCTGTGTTAAAATAACCTATGGTTTTGTTCAGCATCTTGTGGGCTCCTCTTTTTTATTTTTTTTGGCATTCTATAACAGCAAAGAACGTATACCGCACGGCAGGGATATGGCCCTACCTTGTAGGAATATGTATTGCGCTGCCCCGTTTGTTGTTCAAACCGGCTTTCCCGGCGCAAGGGCAGGCTATTGACCGCCTAATAGGCGCTTTCTTTGAATATACCTCGCTTTGTCCTCTTCTCGCGCTGCTGGCATGCGTTTTTTTGCCCGCACTGTTCAAATCCCGCGTCCCTTTTGAAGATTGGACAGGGTTTTTACTGGCCGTTTTTATTCCAGCCGGTATTGCCTACGGTATGGTATGGAGCACAAAAATGCATCCCCTCTATCTTGTACTGCCCCCTCTATTGTGGACAAGCGCGGCGCTTGCCGCAAACTTGCTGCGCCGCCGGGTTTTTCAAACAACGCTGCGGATAAAAGTTGTCTCTTCTCTCTTGTTTGCGGCTTTGCTTGTTTTGAATGCCGCTTCGTGGCAGGCTTTTTTTTACCGCTCGCTCATTCTTGGAGCAGTATTAGGCGCTCCTTCGCTGGCCGTTTCCATTGCTTCATTATTAAACGCTGTTTTACCGCCAGCAAAATCGAAATCGTAATTCTCTATCTACCATTCTCTTTTATTTTCTACAAAAATGTAGTTTATTTTCTAACAAATAACATTTTTGCACATATTCCTACAGAAATGTATACAAATTCGACCCAAAACAGCAGTGTTTTTGGCATATTTTTTGCTACACAGTATTGTAGAAAAACATAGGAGGTTTACTTTGCGTAAACGATTATTTATTGCGGCGGCTTTTGGCCTTTTGGCGGCAGCTTCCGCTTGCGCGCAGGAATGGGGCTGGAGTGAGGCGCTCGACATGATTTGGCTCTTTTTGGGAGCAAGTCTTGTATTTGTTATGCAGGCAGGTTTCGCGCTGGTAGAAACCGGACTTACCCGCGCAAAAAACTCTGTCAACATTGTAATGAAAAATTTGATGGATTTCTGTATCGGGGCAGTGGTGTACTGGGCTTTCGGATGGGGGCTGATGTATGGCAAGGACGCGCTAGGCGGGCTTGTGGGTACAGACCAGTTTTTTCAAACTGCAATGGATTCACCTACATTTTACCGCGATTGGTTTTTTCAAGTAGTATTTGCGGCGACAGCATCGACTATCGTTTCCGGCGCAGTTTCGGAACGGACTCAATTCAAATCCTATTTGATTTACACATGCTTTATTTCGGCTATCATTTACCCCGTGTCCGGCCATTGGATTTGGGGCGGCGGCTGGCTTTCTGACTTGGGTTTCCATGATTTTGCCGGTTCCACCGTAGTACACTCGGTAGGCGGCTGGTCGGCATTGATGGGCGCGGCAGTACTTGGCCCGCGTATCGGCAAGTACACGAAAGGCCCGAAAGGCCAACTTTCGCCAAAAGCAATACCCGGCCATAACATACCACTCGCTATGCTTGGTGTGTTCCTGCTCTGGTTTGGCTGGTACGGTTTCAACGGCGCGTCCACACTTTCCGGTTCTGATACCACGATAGCCCGCGTCTGCACAACAACAACGCTCGGCGCTTCTGCCGGCGCAATAGCGGCGCTCTTTACTTCGTGGATAATGTTCAAAAAACCGGATGCTTCAATGTCGATGAACGGCGCGCTTGCCGGGCTCGTTTCTATTACCGCGCCATGCGCCGTAGTATCACCGGCCGGCGCTCTTGTTATTGGGCTTGTCGGCGGCATACTCGTTGTGTTTGCGGTCGAATTCATTGACAAGGTGCTTCACATTGACGACCCGGTCGGCGCATCGTCGGTGCATTTGGTCTGCGGCATTTGGGGAACGCTGTCTGTTGGTATCTGGGGCAATGTCAAAGGGACTGCGGTCGGGCTGCTGCATGGCGGCGGTCTCAGGCAATTGGGCATACAGGCGATTGGCGTGGTTTCGGTTGGCACCTGGGCGGCGTTTACCGCGCTTGTACTCTTTATCGTGATAAAGGCAATAACGGGCCTGCGCGTTACACAGAAAGAGGAATTGATGGGCCTTGACATCAGCGAACACAAAGCCGAAGCCTACACGGGCTTTCAGATTTTCTCAAATATGTAGGAGTGTGCAATGAAACTTATTGTAGCATATATACAGCCTCATGCTTTGAATGAGGTAAAACAAGAATTATACAAAGCGGAAGTTTACAAACTTTCCATTACCAACGCGCTGGGGTGCGGCCAGCAGAAAGGCTATACCGAGCATTACCGCGGTGTCGAAGTAGAAGTAAATCTTCTGAAAAAAGTACGCCTCGAAATCGCGGTAAATGACAATTTTGTTAAACCCACCATAGACGCAATTATTAAAGGCGCGCGTTCCGGTGAAATCGGCGATGGCAAAATCTTTATTATGCCCATCGAAGAATGCATCCGTATCCGCACCGGTGAAACCGGCTCTACAGCCATAGGGTAATGAACATACCCATGCCGGTTTCGGGCTTTGCGGACTGAACGCCCGCATCCTGTCCTCAAAGCAGCCAACTTTGCGGACAGGTGCTGCAAAGCGCGAAAAAGCAGGTGAACGCTTTGAGTGTTTTTTGACGCATATATGCGCGGATAAGCACTCAAGGCGGTTTTTTTACACTTCCTTAAATTTTCAAATTCAAAATCCGATAATAAGAATGTGAAATATCTAGCGCCTGTATTGGCGGCGGTCTTATTGTGCGCCTCTTGCCGGACTGTTCATTTTACCGCGCGGGGCAATTATCAATTACCGGCCAGTTACGAAGAATCCGAAGCATGGAGAACGGGTAAATCCGACCCATTCGTTAATGAAATAATTGAATCGCCGGAATTTTCCGGTTATCGAGGGCGCGACCCTCTTGAATATATAAATCTGGTCGCTTATCACATTAAATCGAATACCAAAAATGAATTTGAACGGGTAAAGCGCGCTCATGATTTTGTTGTAAATTATTTGACCTATGATGTAAAACTGCACCGCGCTTCTAACCGCTCCTTTTTCCCAAAAGCGATAAAGAAACAGGATGCCGCCGCCGTTGTACGTTCAGGCCGCGCCGTTTCTTTCGGTTATGCGAATCTTTTTCAGGCGATATGTAACGCAATGGGAAACAACAGCGAAGTTGTCAACGGCTATGCCCGCGGCGAGAATTTTTCTCCGTTCAAAAAAAACGAATACAAGCAAAGACCCGGCCATGTATGGAATATCGTTCAGATATATGACTGCTGGTATCTGATTGATGTAACATGGAATGCGGGTTCGGTTGAAAAAGCCGGCAAAAAAGATATATTCATAAAAAACTATTCCACAGAATGGCTTTTTACCAATCCGCAGTATTTTGTATACACCCATCTGCCAAACAACCTGAATCATGAACTGCTGGAATATTTAATTCAGCCGGAAGATTTTTTACAACTTCCCTATCAACGGCCTCTTTACTTTGAAACAGTCATCCAGATGAGTCCGCGCCTAATAAAAGAATACGAAGTAAACAGCGGCGTTTTGTCAATGTCGTATATATTGGCAGATAATATGGATCTTGAGTTTATGGTTGTTGATAAAACCGGGAAAAAAGACCTTTCCAAAACTCAAAAATACTTTGAAAAGAAGCAGACCAAAAGAAATGCCGCTCAACTCTATTTTAACAAACGGGGAAAATATATCCTCCGTATATATACGCGCGAATCGCTGTTTGCCGGAAATGAGCACATTGCCGAATGCGGCCTGATTGTTGAGTAACAATGAACCTGCTGGACGAAGGGCTGGGCAAAATTTATCCCGCCTGCGTAAATGCGGCAGATGGCATTCCGCTGGAAAGCGTAGAAAAACTGGGCTGTATTCTGGAAAAATATATCCGTGAAATTGAATTGTTTAACGGTATATACAGCCTTGTTTCGTATTCAAGCCGCAGTGAATTGATAGTAAAACATATACTTGACAGCCTTGCCCCGCTGCCCTTTCTGCTTAAAGCGCTGTTACAGAACGGTGCAGGCTCAAAGGCTTTCCACATAGCCGACCTCGGTTCCGGCGCAGGCTTGCCCGGCATTCCGCTGGCAGCCGCCCTTCCCGGCTGCCAACTAACACTCATCGAACAGATGGAACGCCGCGCTGTCTTTCTGGAAAACGCTCTCGCCATACTGAACCTTTCCAACACCGCCGTTCTTCAAACTTCCTGCGAAAACACGGCATCTATACGCAGCGCGCATAACGCCGGCTATACTATGGCTGTTTGCCGCGCCTTTCATCCGTTTGACCCCAAACTTTATAAAAGCATAAAGCGCTTACTGGCCCCTTGCGGCATCATCGCGCTCTACAAAGGCCGCAAAAGCCTTTTTGAAAAAGAATTAAACGCCGTCCCGGATGTTTGCGCGGAGATACTTCCCTGCCATGTTCCTTTCCTTGACGAAGAACGCCATTTGTTAATTATCCGCTAAAGAAGCACTGATTATTCAGCGCCGCCTTAAAATCCGTCGCGCATGAGGGCAATGCGTCCGCCGGCAAGAAGTATGCGCCGTTCTTCGCCGTCCGCTTCAAGGCGGAGCGTGTATGATTTGCCGGCGCGTTTATTGGTAACGCTGAACACCGGCGCGTCCGATTGCAAAAAAGCGCGAATACCGGAAAACACCAGCGGATCGCCCTGTTTAATGCCGTCATAACCGGCATCATCGGCAAAAGTAAACGGCAGTATACCGTAGTTAATCAGGTTGGCTTTGTGGATACGGGCAAAAGATTTGACAATAACGGCCTTCACCCCCAAATAAGCCGGCGCGAGCGCGGCATGTTCGCGGGATGAGCCTTGGCCGTAGTTTGCGCCGCCGATAATACAGCCGCTTTTTGCGGCGCTTGCGCGGGCATAAAAGCCGCTATCGACAGGCGCAAAAACATATTTGGCAATTTCGGGAATATTTGAGCGCAGCGGAAGGACTTTCGCGCCGGCCGGCATAATATCATCCGTGCTGATGTTGTCGCCTGTTTTGATAAGCGTTTCAAGCAAGAAATCCGCCGGCGCTGCGGTGAATTGCGGGCATGGCTTAATATTCGGCCCCCGTTGAATAGAAACGTTTACCGCTTCTTCCGGCGGAAGCGGCGGGATGAAAAAGCTATTGCCGGTAACAGGAAGTTGGCGGGGAAGGGGCTGCCGGCAGAGCGGTTTCCCGTCCACGGCCGCCGAATTCAGTACAAAACAGCCGGCTATTGCCGCCGCCGCCGCTGTTTCGGGGGAAACAAGGTAGACTTCAGCATCAGCGGTGCCGCTGCGCCCCTTAAAGTTACGGTTAAATGTACGCAGCGAAACGCCGGCAGACGGCGGCGCAAACCCCATACCAATACAAGGGCCGCAAGCAGAGTCTAACAGGCGGAATCCGGCGCGTGTCAGTTCGTGAAGGATACCGCTTTCTTCGGCGGCAAGCATAACGGCGCGGCTGCCGCAGACAATTCCGGCAGACACGCGGGGGTGAACCGTTTGCCCTTTCACAAGAGCGGCGACAGCGGCAAGGTCGGCAAGCGAACTGTTAGTACACGAGCCAATAACAACCTGGTCTACCGCAAGCCCGGCCAATGCTTCAACGGGACGGATGTTATCCGGCGAATGGGGGCAGGCCGCAAGAGGCCGCAGAGCGCTAATATCGATGCTGATAATTTTGTCATAACGGCAGCCTTCATCTGCGGCAAGTTCCCGCCAAACAAATTCGCGCCCCATTGAAGCAAGAAACGAGCGGGTTACGCTGTCCGAAGGAAAGAGGGAACTGGTCGCGCCCAATTCGGCACCCATATTGGTTATGGTTGCCCGTTCCGTTACCGAAAGGGAGGCGGCGCCTTCACCAAAGTATTCGTAGACAGCGCCGGCACCGCCTTTGACGGTTTCGCGGCGCAGCACTTCAAGGATAATATCTTTGGCGCTGATGCCGGGCATTAACCGCCCGGTAAGATGTACGCCATAAATCTTTGGCATGAACAAATTGAACGGGGCGCCGGCCATCGCAAGCGCCACATCAAGACCGCCGGCGCCTATTGCCAGCATACCCAAGCCGCCGCCGGTAGGCGTATGAGAATCCGAACCAAGCAATGTTTTGCCCGGAATACCAAAATTCTCCAGATGGGTCTGGTGGCAAATGCCGTTTCCCGGCCGGGAAAACCACAGGCCGTACCGGGCGGCGGCGCTTTGTAAATAGCGGTGGTCATCGGCGTTTTTATAATCTTCCTGGAGCATATTATGGTCAACGTAGGAAACAGATAGTTCAGTTTGAACGCGGTCTTTACCCATGCCTTCAAATTGAAGATACGCCATCGTGCCCGTGGCATCCTGTGTAAGCGTCTGGTCAATTTTGATAGAAATCCGCGTCCCAGGCGGTATGGGTGTTTGCTTTGTATCCGTGTTCCCTTCAAGGTGGCTGTATATAATTTTTTCGGTAAGAGTCAAATTCATGCTTTTAGTGTATGAATTTTTACCGGTCTCGGGAAGCACCAACGCGCCGCCGCCGCCTTGGCAATGCCCTATACGCCCTATTTGACGGCTTTGGCAGCCCTTTTGCCCTTTCGCGCAAACGTAGCGTACATTTTGTTTGACCTTTTTTTCGTTTTTGCTTATAGTACTGCTATGCGGTTTTTAAGAAAGGCCTATGTCGTGCCGATGCTTTTATCTCTATTGTCGCTTTCATGCAACTATGTGAATAGGCTGCCGGATGAACTGAATTCTGAAAACTTTTTCTGGATAGACATCGATGACACGGCTATTACCGGAATGTACAGAATTAACAGAGTTACCCTTGACGATGTTGAGGGAAACCGGCTTGCTACAGCCAGCGGACCTTTTGACGGTGGTTACAAAGTGATACCGCCTGCCGATTATAAGTCGGATATGCTGTATTTCACTGTGGAATTGAAAACCCTTATCCCCCATGGAGAGAAAATCAGCATGATAGGGAATAACGCCCTTGCCCGCGGTTACCTAAGCACACGCTATACGACTTTTGAAGAAGATTTCCCTGACCCCGGCGACACTGTTGATGTTGTACTCTCTCTTGACGGATTGAAAGTCGGCTATAGCGAATACGGAATACTGCCGGAAGATATACCGGATATGCCGGATTTCTTTTATCTCAACCTTAACTTGACCAGCACCGCCATAGTGAATTTGCTTGCCAACGACTATGCCCCTCTATTTGCTGTTGCCATTAAACACTCTATCGATAGTAAACCCAATTCGCTGGACCTTGATTTAAGCACGCTCCCGCCGGTAAATGATGCCAATGTTCTTGCTATGGCATCGCCCGATACCGGCTGGTTTATGCTTTCAAAAGAAAGCACTTTCCCGCTTGGCGTGAACTGCCGCTATTGGCTGTTCTTTATGGTGGAAGATAAAGTTGAAACATCACGCCTCTATTACATAGATGGCGCAATACCCGACAAACGCGAAATTATAACGTTAACGCCCGACTTTGCCGGTATACCTTTGCCCGACACCGCCACATTGACTATGCTGACGCTGAATGATGCCACACGGAGCGCAACGCCTTATGCCAGCCTAAGCGACACCTATGTGCTTACTCAGCGTTCCTATTCTCTTGGTATATCCGACCAGTGGCAATCGATAGGGCGTGATACAGCCGCTACTGGAGGCACCGGCTATTCGCCGTTTACCGGCATTTTTGACGGCGGCGGCTACAAAATTACTTTTTTTAACGCTTTGTACAGCGCATCTCCCAACGCCGGGCTTTTTGGCTATGCCAACGGCGCTACATTGCGCAACGTGCGGATAGATACGGACGAAGAATTCTCTATCAGTTCCTTTGTCGGAGAAGAGTGTTGTACCGGCATGCTTGTGGGTAAAGCCTCAGCCTGTACTATAAACGATGTCGAAGCAACAGGCCTAACACTTAAGGTTACAAGAGCAACTTCCGGCAATAATATTGTTGGCACCATTATAGGCAAAATGAATGGCGGCAGTACAACCAACATTACCAGCCAGGTGGCTTCCGTAACCGTCACGGGCGGCACAGTGATAACCAACTCGGCTAATCAGTACGCTATCGGGTCAGGCCCTTAAACAAAAATGATTGCAAAAGACACGTGGGTGTTGATACACCGCATCATTTTACCCGCGGCAGAACGCGCCGCCGTTATGCCGGATGATACGAAACAAAAGCCTTTTGAAATGTGGGTAAAAGGCCGGCTTTGCACAGATACGGAAGCAGGCGCGGAACTTGGCGCAGAAGTCGAAGTGATTACACGAACAGGCCGGCGTGAACGAGGAACGTTGCTGGAAGCAAATCCGGCCTTTACCCATGGTTTTGGCGAATATATCCCGGAATTGTTACGCATAAGCGAACAAGTGCGCGATATGGTGTTTCCTGAGAGAGCGGCGGAATGAACGATACCAGTTACGCGGGAGTGTTATCGCGCAAAAACAGTATTATGAAAAAGTCCGTGGGTATTGACTACGGCATTTACGAAAGCGGTTCCATTGCGTTTGATTACGAGCGCATGATGAAAGAAACCGGCTATACACTGGACGATGTGCGCGCAATACAAGCGGCTGTGCATGTAGGCAATACGCCTATTCTTGAACTGCGCAACCTTACAACGCTTGCGCGGCATTATGCGCGCCCCGGTTATGGCGCGCGTATTTTTATCAAGGATGAAGCAGCCAATCCTTCGGGCAGTTTCAAAGCGCGGCGGGCAGCAATTTCGGTTTACCATGCAAAGAAACACGGCTATAAAGGCGTAATTTCCGCAACGAGCGGCAACTATGGCGCGGCGGTCGCTTCGCAGGCAGCTATGCTCGGCCTCAAGTGCATTGTCGTACAAGAATGTTACGATTCGCGGGGAACAGGACAGCCCGAAATCATTGAAAAAGCGCGAAAGTGCGAAGCGCTTGGCGCAGAAGTTGTCCAATTATCGGTAGGGCCAGAATTGTTTTACAAATTTCTTCTTTTGCTGGAAGAAACCGGTTATTTTAACGCTTCATTGTACACTCCTTTCAGTGTGGCCGGCATAGAAACGCTGGGGTTTGAGATAGCCTGTCAATTCCGTTCTCAATGCGGCCGTCTGCCTGATGCGGTTGTGGCCACTAATGCCGGCGGCGGTAACCTTACCGGTACAGCGCGCGGACTTCTCAAAGCCGGCGCAAAGATACCGGTTATAGGGGCAAGCGTATCTCTTGCCGGACTCCATATGGCTTCTGATACGCAATTCAACAAAAAGTCATTTACCACAGGACATACGGGTTTTGGTATTCCCTTTTCATCGTGGCCGGACCGTTCCGATGTTCCTCGTTCCGCCGCCCGTCCGCTCCGCTATATGGACCGCTATGTTACAATAACTCAGGGGTCGGTTTTTTATATAACTGAAGCGCTGGCAAGCCTTGAAGGGCTGGAAAAAGGCCCTGCGGGTAATACTTCACTGGCGGCAGCGTTTGCTCTTGCGCAAGAAATGCCCGATACAGCCATCATTGCCGTACAAGAAACGGAATACACCGGCGCGGGTAAACATGTGCAGCCTCAGTTGTCGTTTGCAAAATCCAACGGTATCGAAGTACACTTTGGCAATCCGGCGGATGAAAAGCCGGGTGAAAATTTAATCTTGCCGGAACATCCCGGCCTTATCAAAACCACCGAAGTTGACCTTGACCATATTCGCGCATCTCTTATCAAAACAGCAGTAAAAACACATGGTAATGGACGCCCGCCTACCGAAGAAGACATCGCGTTTTTATGCGATGAAACACGCCGCGATGCGGATTTTGTTCGCGCTCTATTGAATGAAAATTCCAATTAGGACATCAACCGATACCCATCTTCCAATACCCCCCACTAGCCAAAATCGCCCGCTTTACGCTAGGATTATTCTAGCCTTTTCTACCTTCAGTATGGATGGGTAATTCTAGTGCGAAAGTACGGTAAAGACCTGCTTTTGCGGAAGTTTTTTACAAGGAGACAAACCTAATGGCGGCAAGCAAGGAAACAAAAGAAAAAAAACATCAGAAACGCGAGCGGACGTACGTCGGCAAGGAATATCAGGATGTAATGGAACTGCCGGATTTAATAGACATACAAACATCATCGTACGAGAATTTTTTACAGCGGGACAAACTGGTTTCCGGCACGGAACCGGTGCGGCAGGGACTGGAAGATGTGTTCAAATCGACCTTCCCCATCGAAAGTCAGAACGGCGAGGTTGTGCTGGATTACGATTTCTACACGCTCGATGACGGTACAGTCAAATGGAGTGAACAGGAATGTAAACAAAAAGGCGTTACCTATGCGGTATCGCTCAAGGCGCGTATCAAACTGTACCTGTCGGCACGGGATGAATGGCGGCAAAAAGACATCTATATGGGAGACATTCCCGTTATGACCGAGCGCGGCACCTTCATCATCAATGGGGCGGAGCGCGTAGTGGTATCGCAGATTCACCGGTCGCCCGGCGTTATCTTCTGCCACGAAAAAGGCATCTACTCGTCCCG
>JAIRPM010000085.1 GCA_031257075.1 Spirochaetaceae bacterium | reverse complement strand
ACCCGCGAGCCCAATCCGTCGCAGCCGGTCAGTCCCATTCCGCCCGATATCGCGAGGACAGCGGCGGCAGCCGTGCTAAACAGTCTTTTTGCTTTTCTCGTTTCCATACAATTCGCCTAACTAAAAAAAATTTCCTCCAGTCAACTGAAGATTGCCCCCAATATAAATCCGCCTTTTTCGCGCCGTCAAGCAAAATTCGGCCTTTTGAACTTTTTTGAACTTTTTTGAACTTTTTTGAACTCGTGAACTTTCTCTGAACTTTCGTGAACTTTTTTGAACTCGTGAACTTTAGAAAACAAGGGGCGGTTGCCGGTTGCCGGTTGCCGAATTTTGCTTGACTATTCTCTTTTTACCGGGTATACTGTACACAGTATGAAAGAAGAGAAGGGGCTTTTTCCCGGCGGCGATATCGCGGCTCTGAGAGGCTATGCCGTTGTTTGTTCCATGGTTTTCTGCGTTCTTATCGCTTTGAACGTCCAGCATCTTCCTGACACTGAAAATTTCCTGTTTTCATGGACCTCGTTTTTTCTCAATGTAATGGGGTTGTTGACGATTGTCGTACTCTTTTTCCAGCCGGGCTGGTGGCCGCGCTGCATATCGTTCAAGCGGTAAAAATAGGAATATGGGGCCACGATTGCCTAAGGAAGCACTGATTTATTCAACCGAGAATAAATCAGTGGTTACTTTCCCTGTAGTTGCGCAATGAAATGAGCAACTACAAGAGGGAAACGCTGATTAGAGTCAATTTAATCAGCGTTTCCCTAAGCCTTCTCCTTTATGTAACCGGCTGGCTTATCGCGGCGTGCGCGGGTTTCTTTGCCCGGATGTTCAAAAGAAAAATAATTGTTGCTTCCATCGGGTTTGTCTTTCTTTTTGTAAAAAATATGCTTGACACCCCCCGCATTTTTTAAGCAGTCTTGTCAAATTCGGTTTTTTTGCCGCCATGTTAGCTCTTATCGCGCAATTTTTCTTTAAAAGAACGCCGGAGCAAAAAAATAATGCCTCTGATCTTCCCGCCGCCGGTATTCCAGCCGTTGACGTTCCCGCCTCTGATGTTCCAGCCGCCGAGCATACTGAGCGCCTCAATCTTGCTGACTATCACCTTGCAAAAACCGAAGAATACTACATTTACGCAATAGTCGAAAAAATACCTTACAAAGCAATAGCGCGAAATGTCGCAAAGAGCGAATCAACGGTAAAACGCGAAATGCTTCTTTTATTTAAACGCTTTGGGTTTCAAACGCATACAAATTTCTATAACCACCTTAAAAATATAATTATTGACTACTCACAATTTACCCCGCCGCAGCCTTCCTAAAAACGCGCCGTATATTTGATGTATGTACGAAAACACAGATTATTTGACTAAACAAATCACAACCTATTATGCCCAATCTCTCCTTCATCCGCAGGAGTTCCGTTTCGCTTATTTCCATGCTTTCCCCTCCCTGGATACTTTCATTTTAGCATGGTTTTATTTCTTGTGCTTTCCTAAATGCTCTTACCCTACTGCCCTCTAGCCGCACGGACGAATTTTTTACCATAATGGAATGAGATGCGGCTGGCAATAGGCGATGTTCATGGGCGGTCTTTTTGGAAGCATTATGTAGAAGGAGATTATTCAGCCTACTACATTCTTGGCGATTATTTTGACAGTTTCGATATACCGTTTGAAATTCAACTTCAAAATTTCCTGGATATTATAGATGCCGCGTCCCGCGATGACCGTATTAAACTTTGTTTGGGCAACCACGATTATCACTATTTTTTGGGACAGCCCAATGAACGTTACTCCGGTTATCAGGAACGCCATGCGCAAAAAATTCATGACTGTCTGCGGACACATGCGCGCCATTTTAATATTGTTTATGTTACCGGCGACAACATTCTTATTTCCCATGCGGGAATTTCCAACTCCTTTATGAAGGAAAAAAATCTAGCCAAACCGGAAGACCTCAATTCCGCCTTTGAACGTGAGCCGGCAATTCTGCGCTTTAACGGCTATGAGCCCTATGGCGATGAAGTTCAGCAGGGGCCGCTGTGGATACGCCCCAATTCGCTCCTGCGCGATGCTTACTCCGGTTATTCGCAGATTGTGGGGCATACGTCATTGCGCGAAATTACCACAGTGAACCCGGACGGCAGTAACAACAGCCTGACCATCACATTTATTGACACACATGACAAGGAAAGTATTTACCGGTTTTGATTATGCGTTTATTGAATGTACGCGCCTGCCCGCGCGAAGATTGCACAGCCGCCGCCAATTTTCTGCAAAGCCCTTTTTGGGCTGAATTCAAAGAACGTTTTGGCTGGCGGGCGTTTTCATTTTTCTTTGAGTATGAAGCGGATAGTACGGTCCGCGAAGCGCCGCTTATGGTGCTTTGCCGAAGGCTGGCGGGAACCGTTTCGTTTGCCTATATCCCATGGGGGCCGCCATTGGACTATAATACAGATAAGGACAGCCTGCTTACCGCCCTTGCCCGCGCCCTCCGCCCGCTCCTGCCGCCGGACATAGCCTTTTTGCGCCTCGACCCGCCATGGTATGCGGAAGGACAGGACGTGCCGGGGCTTGCCCCGCCATGGGTAAAGGCCTCTACAAGCATCCAAGCGCCGGATACGGTGCTGCTTGACCTGCGGGACGAACCGGAGGTGATTTTGGCGCGTATGAAAAGCAAATGGCGTTACAATGTACGGTTAGGCGGCAAAAAAGTTACAGTACGCCAAGCGGCGCAAAGCGCTGCTTGGACGGATGACGGTGAACAAGCGCTTGCCTGCTTTTATACGCTGCTGCGAGAGACGGCGGCACGGGACAAAATAGCAATTCATAGTTTTGATTATTACCGGAATTTGTTTGAACTTGCCGGCGAAAAAGGGCCGGACATTGATGTGCGGCTCTATTTAGCAGACCTTGCGGGAGTACCGGCAGGAACACCGGCAACACTGCCGGTAGCCGGCATCATAACACTTTTTCGCGGGGCAGAAGCCGTGTACCTTTATGGCGCTTCGGCCAATGAACACCGCGAAGTTATGGCACCCTATGCGCTTCAATGGCAAGCCATCCAAGACGCAAAAAACGCCGGAGCGCTTCGATACGATTTTTTTGGCATCCCACCCAATGACAATCCGCGCCATCCTATGGCCGGCCTCTACCGCTTCAAAACCGGTTTTGGCGGCACTATTATCCATAGGCCGGGCACATGGGATTTTGCCTACAAACCCTTTGCGTACCGCGTTTTTTCTATGGCGGAGAAACTCCGCAAAATGCTGCGTGGCCTGCGTAAACGGCGTTAGTTAGGGCAACGCTCTAAATTAAGCAATATTTTTTTAACATCTAATCCGCCGGCAAAACCGGTCAAATCTCCATTTGAACCTATAACCCTATGACACGGAATCAGTATCGCGCAGGGATTGTTATGAACTGCCATCCCAACAGCGCGGGACGCTTTTTCACGCCCAATAGAAACGGCTATTTCCTTGTAACTTCGTGTTTCACCATAAGGAATTTTCAACAAGGCATTCCAAACCGCTTCTTGAAATTCCGTCCCGCAAAATACAAACGGTATGTCAAATTTTTTCCGTTCCTTTTGCAGATACTCCTGTATCTGCCGGTATGCGGCGGCTATTACCGCGCTTTCACGCCGGGGCGCGGCGGCCGCCTTCCCAAACGATATGCCGGTCAGCGCATCGCCTTTCGCACGAAAAGCCAATGTAAAACGGGGAAAAACGTAGTCAAACACCGTTTCATCTCCGCGCGGGATGTTATCGTTATCTTGGGCAAATTTATCTTTCATGTGCTCTCAATAGAGTTTATGGGGGGGGGGGGGGGATAGTATGATTTAACTGCTCTATATGTATAATGTATTATCCAAAAGAAAAAAATATTCGCGCCGAAAAACGCTATCGTCAAGAAAAGGCCGAGATAGTCATTCAGTTTGTAAATAAAGAGTAC
>JAIRPM010000011.1 GCA_031257075.1 Spirochaetaceae bacterium | reverse complement strand
TATGGCGCATATTTGAAACATCTAAAAAAAACGGCGCAAAAAGAACTTGTTATCGAACCTGCAAATTTTGAAATTAACGCAAACAAACACGAAGTATATAACAGCGATGCAGACCGCCTAATTAAAAACATAGAAGGCGATATTTTATACCTTGACCCGCCGTACAACGAAAGGCAATACGGCGCAAACTACCACATGCTAAATACAATTGCCGAATATAAACCTTTTGTTCCAAACGGAAAAACAGGCCTGCGCCGCTATGAGCGTTCTGTTTGGTGCAGCCGCCGCAAGGTTCACGCCGTTTTTGATACGCTGCTTAAAAACGCAAGGTTTAGATACATTTTTTTCAGTTACAATAACGAAGGTCTAATGCCTGTTAGTAACATTGAACAAATAATGCGCAAATACGGTAAATATGACCTTGCGCAGATAGGCTACCGGCGCTTCAAGGCGGACAAAGCCGCAAACCGCCGCCATTATGCGGACGGCACAAGAGAGTACTTGCACATCCTGGAAAAAAACGCCTAGGGAAGCACTGATTTATTCAACCGAGAATAAATCAGTGGTTACTTTCCCTGTAGTTTCGCAATGAAATGAGAAACTACAAGAGGGTAACGCTGATTAGAGTCAATTTAATCAGTGTTACCCTAGGGAAGCGCGGCCTTGCCGCGAACCGCCTGCCGGGACGCGGGCCGGCAGCGGGGCGATTGCGGCAGCGGCGGCCACGGCTGCCGCGGTCTCTCTGTAAGCCTGTCCTTACCCACTTGACACTTTTTTTACGTTGTGTTACATTAAAGTAGCCTGCAAAAAGCAGGGGAAAAATATGGGTAAACAAACGTTGACCGCACACTATAATGCCAATGCCGTGAGTACAGTACAGTACAGTACAGTACAGTACAGTACAGGTCATAAGTCTGCCCTAAGCCTAAGGGCACAGAATCCCAAACATACTAAAACATTCTCATGTAAAAGCGTTGCAATCGCGCCCGTAACAGGCTGTTTGCCGCTTTTTTTTATGTTCGCGTCATTGGGCGCGTTCTTTTATCTCTGGAAAAATGCCGTCCGCTTGTCCCGTATGGGATGTGGAACGGCTTTTTTTATATCCGTGCCGCAAGGCGCGGGCAGGGCAGGCCTACACCGCGGGCTTGTCTGATGAAACCTCTCCGCGTATGCGGGGAAATTTTTAGGAGGAAAGTACTGTGAAAAAAGTATTTTCAGTTTTGTTCATTGCGTCCCTTGCCCTTCCGGCTCTGTGGGCGCAAGATGAGGAAGGTGGGGCTCTCAAAATTACCGGAGCTATAAAAACCGGTATTAAATTGGAAGCCGGTAACGAAAAATCAGGCGCTCATAGTGAAGACCTTACGATTCAGCCGTACAACGATGATGCCGGTAAGCAGTTCCGCGCTGATGTGCAGGTGGACTATGCCACCGCCAATGCGGGCGCGTCCGTGCGTCTCCGCGCCGATGATGACAACCATCCGTTGGCACCCAATGTGTTTTCGCCGATAGGCCATGCATACGGCTGGTTTTCGTTTCTTAACAACATCGTGGAAGTGTCCGCCGGTATGCTCGACAACGCGAAGTGGGGAACCTTTGACGGGTTCAATATCGATGACAACATTGATAATTACCACGGCGTAAAGTTGGAAATCCGCCCTATCGAAGCGTTTTCTATCGGTGTAAATACCGTCAACCTGAAAAACGTCCTAACAGGCCAGGCTGAGTCGAAAAAATTTAACGGTGCCTTCCTCGGCACCGTTATCGGCTTGAAGTACAAGACCGAACCGTTCGGTGTCGCGGCGGAATTCATCATCCGTGACGACAACAACAATGCAACCGGTATCTTCATTGAAAACTTCAAAAGCCACGATAAAAGCGGAACAGTTGATGATATAAAAAAATATTTCGTTCTCAACAATGTCCACCATAAACAGCGTGGCGGCGCGGACTTCGGCCTTCTTGCAAGCGCCTATTTCTACGGCGTAACCAATCTCAAACTGGACCTGGACGCTTACTTTGCGACCACCGGCAAAAACGATGACAAAGACGACTCCGAGAGGTACAAAAAGGAAGCCGGTACATTCGGTATTGCCGTGCAGGGCCTCTACTACATCAGCGAGCCTTTCTATGTGGGCTTGAAAGCGGTATTCGGCCTCGGGCAGACTGCCCAGGATGGCAAGGGTTTGGGTGTCTGGGATTTGCAACTCACCCCGAAAGCGGGCTACACGGTCAACAGTTGGCTTGGACTCGGGCTTGAAATCCCCGTTGGCATCTATGACAACATATACAAGGTCGGTGACATTGACCCAGACCCTGCCAAGGACTGGAAAGGCGAGTTCGCGCTCGGCGTAAAACCGAAGGCGACCTTTACCATCAGCCCCAATGCCCAGTTTGTGCTGTTCTATCTGCTTGAAACCTGGACACCCGGCTGGTATGACGTAACAGGACAAAGCAAACCTGATGGCGCTGTGAACCACAACATCCAGTTGGACTTTATCTACACTTTCTAGTTTAACCTTCTTCGTAAGAAGAATTAGAGACGCAACTGTAGCGGTGCAGGAGCGTCTCTTTTTTTTTGCCCCTTGGCAAACGGCCAAACATTATATACACTAGGGAAGCACTGATGCGGCGGAAGGCACGGATATGAAAAAGATTTTATTGATACCCGATTCATTCAAAGGAACGATGAGTTCGGCGGAAATTTGCGCTATTATGGAACGCGCTATCCTGAAATTCGAGCCGGATGCGCGGGTGATAAGCATTCCTGTCGCGGACGGCGGCGAGGGAAGCGTGGACGCTTTTCTTACAGCGCTGGGCGGCGAAAAGATAAAAACAACCGTGCAGGGGCCTTTTGAACAGCCTGTGGAAGGTTTTTTTGGCATTATCAACGAAACCGGCGCAAAAACCGGCGTTGTCGAAATGGCCGCCGCCGCCGGTTTGCCGCTTGCGCTGCCCCGCCTGAACCCTTTGCAGGCCACCACCTACGGCGCGGGCGAACTTATAAAAGCGGCGCTGGATGCCGGCTGTACAAAACTGATAATAGGGCTGGGCGGCAGCGCAACCAACGATGGCGGCTGCGGCGCGGCTGCGGCGTTGGGTGTCCGTTTCTTTGACAAAAACGGCGCCGCCTTTGTGCCTGTTGGCGGCACCCTGAAAGACATTGCCCGTATTGATGTTTCCGGCAGGGATGCGCGGCTGGAAACAGCCGAATTGATAACTATGTGCGACATCGACAACCCGCTCTACGGTGAAAACGGCGCCGCCTTTGTTTTTGCCCCGCAAAAAGGCGCGGACACGCAGGCCGTTCAATTCCTGGATGACGGCTTGAAGGCGCTTGCCGGCACAGTTCGCGCCTGCTTAGGGCTTGACAAGGCGGCAATGCCCGGCGCGGGCGCGGCCGGCGGTATGGGCTATGGGATGAACGTTTTTCTCGGGTCAACGCTCAAAATGGGAATTGAAACCGTGCTTGACACGGTGAAATTTGACGAATTGCTTGCGGGCGCGGATTGCGTGTTTTCCGGCGAAGGCAAAATCGACACGCAAAGCCTGCGCGGCAAAGTGGTGATTGGCATAGCACGGCGGACAAAAAAGGCCGGCGTGCCGCTCATTGCCGTTGTCGGCGATATCGGTGACGGCATCGAAGCGGCTTATGACAGCGGCGTTTCGGCTATTTTTAGCATCAACCGTGTCGCTGTCGATTTTTCAAAGGCAAAAGCGCGGGCAAAAACCGATATGGCGCTTACCATGGAAAACATTATGCGCTTCAAACGCCTTTTTGGTGGCTGATACATGCACATGCCGCTTGTTCAATATATCGACTTTCATGCCCGGTTTGCTGGCGCGGAATCAAACGATGCCCCCGAAGCGGTGCGCGGTATCAATATAACCGTACATGCCGGTGAAACATTCGCGCTGGTGGGTGAAAGCGGCAGCGGCAAAACAGTGAGCGCTCAGGCGCTGCTGCGCCTGCAAAACGAACAGTGGATTCAATATCCGCGCGGCGAAATTCTTTTTGACGGTGAGGATGTACTCAAAATGAGCGCGGCGCGGCTGCGCACACTTCGCGGCAAAGAAACCGGTATGGTGTTTCAAGAGCCGATGACCAGCCTTAACCCTCTGCACACGATAGAAAAACAACTTGGCGAAACGCTCGCGCTCCACGGCGGAATCAGCCGGAAAGCGGCGCGTCCGCTCATCGTCCAAAGCCTGGAACATGCCGGCCTGCGGGATGCCGCCGGGCGGCTGGGCGCGTATCCGCATGAATTGTCCGGCGGGGAACGCCAGCGCGTTATGATAGCAATGGCGCTCATCAACAAACCGCGCCTCCTTATCGCTGACGAACCTACCACCGCGCTCGATGTTACTACGCAGGCGCAGATTCTGGCGCTTATCAAATCGTTGCAAAAAGAAATGGGGCTTGCCGTCTTTTTTATCACCCACGATTTGAATTTGGTTAAATCATTTGCCGACCGTGTTGCCGTAATGAAAGAAGGGCTTATAGTCGAGGAAAACAAAACCGCCGAATTGTTTGCTTCCCCACAGCATGAATACACGCGCCTTTTGCTTGCGGCCGGCTTCAATGACCCGCCGCCGTTGCCCGAAAATGACGCGCCGCTTGCTGTGGAAGGGCGCGGAATACGTGTGCGTTTTCCGGTACGCAAAGGGCTGTTTCGCCGCACGGCCGGATACGTCAATGCTGTTGACGGCGTTGATTTTTATGTGCGCAAAGGCGAAACGCTGGGAATAGCCGGTGAAAGCGGCAGCGGTAAAACAACGCTGGGCAAGGCGCTGCTGCGCCTTATTCCCAGTGAAGGCGATTTTTTTGTTCAAGGAAGCCCTCTCCCCGCCGCCGAGAAGGCGCTGCGGCCTTTGCGCCGGAATTTGCAGATAATCTTTCAGGACCCGTTTGGCTCGCTTTCACCCCGCATGACTATCCGCGCGCTGGTGGGCGAAGGGCTTTTGATACATGAACGGCTGACTCCGGCGGAACGGGAGGCGCGGGTTCGCGCCGCGCTTGCCGATGTGGGGATGGACGATGCCGCTTTTTTAGGCCGTTATCCCAACGAATTTTCCGGCGGCCAGCGCCAGCGTATTGCCATTGCCCGCAGCCTTGTGCTAAAGCCGGAAGTGCTTGTGCTTGATGAGCCTACATCGAGCCTTGACCGCACCGTGCAGTTCCAAGTTATCAACTTGCTCCGCGCTTTGCAAAAGAAATATGGTATGACATACCTTTTTATCAGTCATGATTTAAGTTTGGTTAAAAGCTTTTGCTCGCGCCTTTTGATAATGCATGCGGGAAAATGTATAGAAAGCGGCCCGACAGACGCGATTTTCAACCATCCAAAAGAAGAATACACCCGTAAACTGCTTAGCGCCGCGCTGCCGGCCTGTTAAAGCGGCACAGAAACGCTGATAAGCAATCGGGCATAAATCAGCGGCTGCTTTCCTTAGGACGCTTCATTCCCCATAACGGTTTTCATGTGCAGGCTGATTTCTTTCTGGCGGGGGGCTATATCGAGAGCGCGGCGCAGGCAATTACGGGCTTCGTTGATGTCGCCATTTTTGAAATAGGCCCAGCCCAGCGAATCAAGATAGGCGGCGTTCTGGGGTTTCCGGTCAACGGCTTTTTTGCAAAGTTCGATGCCGCGTTTGACATCGCGGTCCTGGTCGGCAAGAACGAACCCAAGCCCGTTCATTGCGGTAGTATTCGTTTGGTCGATTTCCAGCGCTTGTTCGTAGTATTCAACAGCGCGGTCAAAATCCTGCTGCGCCCATGCGGAAAATCCCAGCATGGTATAAATCTGCACTGATTTGAAGCCGCTTTTGAGCAGCCGTTCAAGTTCAAATTCCGCCATCTTTGCGCGGCGGGTAATCATATAAATATACGCAAGGGTTAAACGGCATTGGCATACCCGCAGGGCGGCGGCATTGCTCGTTACTACCTGTTCCAGATAGAGCAGCGCATCGTTGTAACGTTCCAGTTTGGTATAACACAGCCCTAAGTAGTACGCAATGTCGGCCTTTTCGTTGTCCGTACAATGGGCGGCATCCACTGCTTGAAACGATTGCAGCGCCGCATCCCAGCGTTTTTTTGAAAAATGCCGCATACCTTCTTCGTATTCAGACGGTTTCCGCGCCGAAACAATCGGCATCGCCTTTTGAAACATTAAACCTTCCCTTCCAGATTTCTTTCATGGAAACGCTGATACCATTGATTTTTATCAGCATTTCCTTATTACTTTCAGTATGCGGCAATGCGGCGGAGATGTCAAGCAAGCGAAGGCTATTCCGAATGCGGAAGACAAGGATTCGGTGCCGGCATTAGCCGCCTCCATTGCAAGCAGGGCAAACAATCAGGCTGTTCCGCAGACGTTCCCTTGGGAGTGTGGGCAAAAATGCAGGGGCAGCGGCTATTGGATTTTCCATCTTCAGAAATAAGTAAGTTCCGCATGGTAGAACAGCCGGTAAAAACGGCGGGTTTCGGCGGTGATGTCGTAATCGAAGATGTCCGGGTAGAGCAAATTGCCGAGCCATTTTATACCGATGAGCCGGTTGACCGAAGGCGGGCGGCCAACCCAACTCCACGGCTGCTGCGGCACATCGTAGACACGCCCTGAACGCACAGCGCTGACCGGCTGCCAGCCTGCATCACGGGCAACCCCGGCGGCATCTATGCCCCCGCCAAGAATTATTACATCGGGGTTCCAAAGCACAACCTGTTCAAGAGACACCGGTGCCATGCCGCCTACCGGCTCGGTACCAAAATCCGCCGCGTTTATGCCGCCCGCATACTCTATCACATCGGCGTGAATTGAGCCCCGCGCGTTTGTTTGCAAGCCGCCTTTGCCTTCGCCCAGATATACCGAAAGCCGCTTTTCCGGCGGAATACGGGCGCGGCGGGCGGCGGCATCCGCAAAGGTTTCGTCAACATAGGCGGCAAGTTCTCCCGCCGCCGCTTCTTCGTCCAGAAGTTCGCCCAGAGCGCGATAAGCGCCGCTCATCGTTTCCAGCGTTGCTTCGATGAACACCACCGGAATCCCAATTTGCGCGGAAAGCCCGTCCATATCCGAAGCAATATTCGGCATAGCCTCGCCCAAGTCGATGAGCAAATCCGGCTTTGCGGCAATAATGGCTTCTAGGTTCATACCGGTATTCCGCCC
>JAIRPM010000191.1 GCA_031257075.1 Spirochaetaceae bacterium | reverse complement strand
AGCGGCGGCTACGGCGGACACGTCCAAGAAAACCTCGTGGACGGTTACGGTAAACCCGCATACGTACAGCGTAAAATACAATCCCAACGGCGCGACAACAGGTTCGGCGCAGACCGAATCGGGCTTTACCTATGGCACGAACAAGGCGCTGAAGACGCTTTCGAGTCTGGGCTGGACACGGACAGGATATACTTTTGAAGGCTGGGCAACTTCGACCAACGGCGCGAAAGCCTATAATGATGGCGCAAACTTTTCCACCCTGACAACTACGGCCAATGCTACAGTAGATTTGTACGCCAAGTGGACGGTGAACACGTACAGCGTAAAGTACAACAAGAATGACGGCTCTAATACTACTTCCACCGAAACAGGCTGGACTTATGGCACGGCAAAGGCGCTAAAGACGCTTTCGAGCCTGGGCTGGACGCGGACAGGCTATGACTTTGAAGGCTGGGCAACTACGGCCACAGGGACGAAAGCCTACACGGACGGCCAGAACATAACAACAAGCCTTACAGCCGCGGCTAACGCCACAGTTGACCTTTATGCGGTGTGGACGGTTCAAGCGGTTGAAAACCCGCCTGTGGCCGGGCAGGAAGGCTCTCAAGACCTTATGATTAAGTTCGGGATAAAAACGCCCCAATACCCTCTTTACTCGATATCGGCGCAAAATGTTACCGATACGATTACTTCGGTGAGCGCTTACATAAAAATGCAGAGCGCCTCTGACGTAAACCCTTCAGGCGGGCTGGGTGTTATAAAAATGGGCGATTGGCTTGTATTGCCAAGTCTTACGGTTACTGAATACAACGGCAATGGCGGCGCTATAAGCATACCTAATGCGGATGACAATAAACTACGGCTTATGGTAGTGGGCATAAACTCTTACTACGGTAAAAATGGAAATGGTACAACGCCGCACTTGGTTTTCCAGTTCCAGAATTGCCCGGGGCAGGGCCGTATGGAAGCGACCCAGACCAACGAAAATGGCTATCTGGGAAGTCTGATGAGGGATTATCTTGTGAACAACTACTGGCCTGCTTTGCAGGCGGCAGGCGTGCCGGACAGCGTTGTTATGAATGTAAATCGCAGAGTGTCAAATAGAGGCGCTGCTTATGCGACGCACAATATAACAGACAAACTCTTTTTGCCTACAGAGAGAGAGATGCTCGGAGGCAATAGCCAGTCGAATTCCGGTTACGAAACAGATACCAACCAAGGCCGGTTCGGGTATTATACGAGTACAAATTCGCGGAAGAAATCCCCCGACTGGTATTGGTTGGCCTCTCCCGCGAAAGACAATGACCACAATTTCGTGCTGATTGGCTCAGATGGGAATTTGTATGCCAACCAGGGAGCAGCGACTACTCCTAGTAGTGGAGGAAATTGCGGTGTTGCCCCTGCGTTTGTTGTAGCCGGCTGGGATATCTCCGCTCAACAACAATTTACCGTTACCTATAACGGCAACGGAAATACGGGCGGCAGCGTACCGGCTCCGCAAACAGGAACCAATAAAACTCCGATAACGCTCGCGCAAGGCAGCGGCTTAACTAAAACAGGACTTTCCTTTTACGGTTGGAATACACAAATGGATGGCACGGGCATGTATTACAATGGAGGCGGTTCCTGTACGCTTACATCAAACATTACGCTTTACGCCTTATATGGGTATACGCTTAGTTACGACCTCAACACCGGAGTAGGAACTAAGCCCGCATCGGTAATAGTTCCATCCGGGACAAGCATAAGGCTTAACTCAGGTTCTAATCTGAGCAAAAGCGGTTATATGTCTTTTTCATCAACGGGTTCGGTCTGGAACACGCTGCCTAACGGCGCGGGAACGGATTATTCAGGCGGTGCGTCTTACACGGTTACCGCAGATGTTACACTCTACGCAAAGTGGGTGCCCGGTATTCAAACTGAAACACCGGGAGACTATTCATTCACCACCGCTGAAACCGGCTCTTACATTATTGAAGTCTGGGGAGCGCAGGGAATGGGTGATGGCTATTCTTTCGTCGAAGGCGGCTACGGCGGTTACGGCGGCTACAGCAAAGGCGAAATCAACCTTAACGCCGGACAACAATTGACTATTCATGTAGGTTCGAGGATGGAAGGCGGCTCTAGCGGAATTTCTCCTCTCAGTAATGGCGGAGGGCTTACAAGTGTTAAATTAAACAATGCATGGCTCATCGTAGCCGGCGGTGGCGGCGGTTCTAGTCAGGGAACGGGGACTACTACTTACAGAGGCGCTTGGGGCGGCTCGGGCGGTGGTTACCAAGCCCCAGCTACATCGGGCGCTAATAGCGCTAATGGCCGGGGCACAGGTGGCGGCATCAATAAATCCGGTAACAGCGGCGGTGCCGGCAGTTCGGGGAGCACCGTTTCATCCGGCGGCGGCGGCGGCAATGGCCATCCAAACAGCGGTTATGGCGGCGGTTCTGCCTTCGGCGAAGGGGGCGGCGGCGGCGGCGGTTCCGGCTATGCCGACACGAGCAAAATGACCAATCTTTCAGGTAAGTCAGGCGAGCGTAGCGGCAACGGTAAAGTTAGAATTGCAAAGAAGTAGAAACGATAGCGCCTTCCGGCATTACAGCGTAGCGCTTTGTTCCCAAAGCGCTACGTAGCAAACCGCCCCTTCGGGGGCGGTTTTTTTTGTTTGTGGCCTGCCACACGCCGCCTGCGGCAAATAATCAAAAATCTCTTGCTATGAACACGGAACCCCCTCTTGACAATTTTGTTATATCCTTTTAACATTGTTAGAGTAACATAACTTTAGGAGGATGGATATGCCATTAACATTATCTAAGCGCGGGGTTACTGCGGAAGTAAATCGTATCGGAGGGCCAGAGGCTATACGGAAACGGTTGGAGAGCATGGGTTTTTGCGCCGGAACTATTGTAACGATTGTTTCGGAACTGGACGGGAACCTCATTGTTGGCGTAAAGGAATCGCGGGTCGCGTTGAGCCGCGAACTGGCAAGCAAAATTTTTGTGTCGGACGCGGCATAAAAAGCCCATCCCCAAAAAGTACGGGTTTGCGGGAAAATCGTTTTTCGGCAAATCAAAGGAGTGTTTATGCAAACATTACAGACGGCGAACCCGGGGCAAAGTGTCCGGGTCGTCAAAATTCATGGCGAGGGCGCGCTGCGCCGGCGTATCATGGACATGGGGATTACCAAAGGTGTGGAACTCCTCGTGCGAAAAGTAGCGCCTCTCGGAGACCCCGTAGAGGTAAATGTACGCGGTTACGAACTATCGTTGCGTAAAGCGGACGTTGACATTATCGAAGTTGAGGAGGTGTCGAAATGAGTATCAAAATCGCGCTGGCGGGTAACCCGAATTCGGGGAAAACCACGTTGTTTAACGCGCTTACCGGCTCAAATCAGTTTGTGGGGAATTGGCCCGGCGTTACGGTCGAGAAAAAAGAAGGCCGGCTCAAAGGTCATAAAGAGACCGGCATCATCGACCTGCCCGGTATCTATTCGCTTTCGCCCTACTCGCTGGAAGAAGTGATAGCGCGGAACTACCTGCTCGATGAGAAGCCCGCTGCCATCATCAATGTGATTGACGGCACAAACCTTGAGCGCAATCTCTTTTTGACCACGCAGCTTTTGGAATTGGGTATTCCGGTCGTGGCCGCCGTCAACATGATGGACGAGGTAAAACGCGCCGGGGATACGATAGACCTTGCCAAATTGAGCGCGGCGCTCGGCTGCCCGGCGGTGGCAATTTCCGCGCTGAAAGGCACGGGGCTTACGGAATTGACGGACTTGATATGCGGCAGCCTTATGGCAGGTACGCCGAAGATTGCGTTTTCTTCCCCGATCGAAACGGCCATTGCCGAAACAGGCGCGGCGCTCGCCGTTCCGGCGGAACAGCGGCGGTTTTACGCGATAAAATTGCTGGAACAGGATAAAAAAATAGCGGAAAAACTTGCGTTTGACAGCATACCGCCCAAGGTAACGGCAGTTATCTCGCGCCTCGAAAAAGAAGGCGGCGAAGATTTGGAAAGCCGCTTTACCGAGGAACGTTATGACGCGATAGGTAAAATTACCGCGTCCTGCCGCAAACAGGGGCGGCGCGGGGCGGAATCAAAATCGGACAAAATAGACCGCATTGTAACAAACCGCGCTTTGGCGCTGCCTATATTCGCGGCGGTTATCTTCCTTGTGTACTTTATTTCCGTTACTACGGTCGGCACCTGGGTTACCGATTGGACAAATGACGGGCTTTTCGGGGACGGTTTCCATCTCTTTGGCATAGGTACGGCGGAATACGAGGCGGCGCTTGAAACGGCAGCGGAGGCCATGGGGGGCGCGGCGGAAGGTGTTGTGGAAGCCGTGGAGATTGACCCGTCTGAATTCGGCATCTGGGTGCCGGGCATACCGGCGGCGCTTGGTGGGCTTCTCGAAGCGGCGGGGACTGCGGACTGGCTTTCCGGGCTTATTCTGGACGGCATTGTCGCCGGCGTGGGCGCGGTTATCGGCTTTGTACCGCAGATGCTCGTGCTGTTCATCCTCCTCGCCATCATCGAATCGTGCGGCTACATGGCGCGTATAGCATTCATTCTTGACCGCATATTCCGGCGTTTCGGGCTTTCCGGCAAAAGTTTTATACCGATGCTTGTCGGGACAGGCTGCGGCGTCCCCGGCGTTATGGCGACAAGAACCATCGAAAACCAAACCGACCGCCGCCTTTCGGTGATGATAACCACATTCATGCCCTGCGGCGCGAAACTTCCGGTTATCGCAATGATTTCCGGCGCGATATTCGGCGGCGCGTGGTGGGTCGCTCCCAGCACCTACTTTATCGGCATTGCCAGCGTCATCATTTCGGGCATCATCCTAAAGAAGACGAAGCCTTTTACCGGCGATATTTCTCCGTTCGTTATGGAACTTCCCGCCTACCGTGTCCCCGGTGTGGTGAACGTCCTGCGGGCGATGTGGGAACGCGGCTGGTCGTTCATCAAGAAAGCGGGCTCCATCATCCTTCTTTCGGCGGTCATTATCTGGTTCCTTTCCAGTTTCGGGATAACCGAAGAAGGTTTCGGCATGGTCGAAGATATGAATGACGGGCTGCTTGCCGGTATCGGTAACGCGATAGCCTTTATCTTCGCGCCGCTCGGGTTTGGCACATGGGATGCCACGGTCGCTACCATCACGGGGCTTATCGCCAAAGAAAACGTAGTCGGCACGATGGGCGTGTTGTACGGTTTTGCCGAAGTGAGCGAAGAAGGCGAAGAAATCTGGCAGAGTTTCGCGTCTCACTTTACTACGCTGTCGGGTTTTGCGTTCCTCCTGTTCAACCTCTACTGCCCGCCGTGCTTTGCGGCAATAGGCGCGATAAAACGCGAGATGAACAACACGAAATGGACGCTCTTTGCCGTGGCATACCAACTTGTGTGGGGTTATGTGCTTGCGCTGATAGTCTTCCAACTGGGGAGTTTGTTCGGCGGCGGCGGCTTTAACGCGGGAACCGTTGCGGGGCTTGCGGCGCTGGCGCTCATAGCATGGCTTTTGGTACGGAAGCCGGGCGGCGCGGCAGCGCTCAAAACTGCCGCTGTAAAAGAGGCTGCTTAGCAGCCTCTTAAAGGAATTTATTATATGGGAACTATTATTATTGGTATTGCCGTGTTCGGCATTATCGGCGCTATTGCGGCGCGGCTTATCATAAACGCCCGTAAAGGGAAAACAGGCTGTTCCTGCGGCTGCTGCGGGGGATGCCCGCCGGACGCATCGGGGGCGGAATTGCCCGCCGGGGCCGGCGCGGAGGCTGCCGTATGAGCGTTGTACTTGTTGGCGGCATGGACCGTCTGCGCCGCGAGTATGTGAACGCGGCGGATTCGTGCGGCGTAGCGCTCAAGGTGTTTACCGGGCAGGAACGGACGCTGGAAAAACAACTGGGCGCGGCTCAGGACGCGCTGATTCTTTGCACGGGCAAGGTGTCGCATAGCGCCCGCCGCGAGGTGATGGGCCATGCCTGCCGCAAAAACATTCCGGTATACACGGTGCAATCGGCGGGTGTCTGCGCGATACGCCGTTGTTTGGAACAATGCCGCGCCGGGCAATGCGCCGGCAACGTGGCCTGCCCCGCCTGCCGCTAAGTTTTGCGGCAGACAAAAAAATCCCCGCGTATGCTTCAGTTTAGCACACGCGGGGATTTTTTTACGCCCGGTTGGCGGGGGATTACTATGGTATACGTGTAATTCTAACTATACCATCACGGTTCTTCTGGCCTTCGTTGCCTAACCCGCTGTTAAAGGGGTCTATCGCCGGTGAAGGGGGTGAAACAATATCGTTTGAGCCAACCCCCTGTTCGATGGCATTAACATTAATGATAATGTTCATATACGTATTGGTAAAAAACCGTCCGCTGTAATGATAGGGATCATTAGTGGCCACTGAGATGGCGGCAGTTCGGACATCCTCTCCGTATTTAAGGAGGTTTGTCGGAGTGGATGCCTTGTCATAGGAAACACAACCAGAATGGCCGGAAACATAACCGGACCCGCCGCCGCCGCCGGCATTGCTAAATTCTCCCGACCAAGCCCAACTGACTTCGCCGCCCCAGTAGCCGCCGCCGCCTGCGCCGCGCCCTTCCGCTCCATGACCTGCATAGCTCGGAGGTGTGGGGCCGTCGCCGCCGCGTCCAAAACCCTGCCCTTTGCGTCCTGAACCATAAAACTGAGTCGCGCCATTCCAGTAGTTATTTGTAACAATCGTTCCCGCATAAGCGGTTGGGCCCCTTACACCCACAGTAGTATTGGCATCGGAAGAGGTGTAATCAACATTATAATTACCACCAAAGGTAACCCTGCCGCCCTGCGCTTCCAATCCGCCGGCTGCTCCGGCGCGCCCATTGTTGTGACCATAACCGCCGCCGCCGCCGGCTACCATAATACGGTCAAGAAGCACTTGGAAATCCGACCATGGGCCGCGTGTCAAACTTACCGATGTCGCGCCGCCGGCGCTTGCCCCAGACCCATAACTGCCTCCTCCTATAGCCCCCGCGCCGCCGCCATTGTAGGTTGCCGGCCCCGCATCGTATCCTTTATGCGCCCAGCCGCCTTCGCCAACATAAATATACACCGCATTGGCATAATTGTTGGCCGCATTGGTAGTATAGCGGCCGGAGTCACGGTTAACCCCCGCAGGATTCCATGGGGCTTTGTTAGGGTCCATAGTGAGCGTCCCTTTTGAGTAGCCGCCGCTTCCGCCACGTCCATCGCCGCCGCAGGAATTGCAAGGGTGATAATCTTTAGCGTTACCGCCATAGGCACCCCATGTTTCAAACTGATAGTCGCCTGCCTCCGGCGGTATAAACGTCTGCGGGGAGCCGTCTCCTGCTTTGGTTCCATTGTACCGGTAATAAAGCGTGTTATTTGAATCAAATTTCTTCACGATTACTTTGTAGTCCCGGTAAAGTGAGCCTGAAGAAACGGTAATGGTTATGATGTTATCTTTTGAGGCATCAAATCCGCTTGCGGTTGCGTTACCGGAAGTGTCATCGTTAATGGTCATAGTAGTGTTCGGGTCATCAGCAAAATGGATGGAGGCACCATTTGGCGCCGTTGCCTTCAAGAAAAGGTAATCCTGATTATTTGCCAAAACAACATAGTATGTCGCAAGAGTCGGGGCAAAATTAAAAATGGTTTGGTAAGATGATGGCGGCGTATTGCTAACAGAGGGGACAATACTTAAATCATCAAGTTTGTTACCCAGCGGCATAAATTCCCCACCGGTTACAGTAATATCTGAAATAGGCATTGTAAGTACGGCTTCTATACTAGTGTTATTTGTGTAATTATCAGAAGTGTATGGCATCTTCCATGCAGCCCCTAGAGAATTATTGAGCCCACCGCCGAAAGGCGCTATAGATACTTCCAACCCGTTACCATAGCAAAGTTTAATATTATCAGGATTGAAAATTGAGGGGTTCAGAGCCCTCTTAAATTGTATTGTTACGCTATCCCCTCCTTTCTTCAATCTTATGTCAATAGGATCCCCATTGGTTACTGCTCCTGAAATAGTATAGCGCTTCGCCGTTATTGTTGCCGAAAACCCGGCATTCACCCCAGTCCCCTGACCGTTTCTATTTTCAGGGGGAGTAGCGGAAGGTTCTTCAACATATAAGTTGAAAGTCCCCTCGACCGGTACGGTCCGTTGCTGGACCTCATAAAAACTGCCGTTCACGGATTCACTACCTGTGTCAACAACATAATCAACACCGTATATGGCTATTATGGGAATGCCGCCGGCACTGATAGATTCGCCACCGTGCCATGCGATTACTTCCATACCTGCGGGGTCAAACTCTTCTTTGAAATCGTAGACCTTTTTATTAGGCTGGCGCTGAATTTGATACTTTACAAGTTGCGCTCCTGTAGCGCTGGAGCCCGCAACCATTAACGGAATGCCTGTTGCTCCCGGAGACGGCACATTGCTGACGTTGTCAAGAACATACCGGACAGGGCATGCGGCATCCGCTTTCCATACAATGGAAAGTTCATAGGAGCCGTACTGTGTCAGTTTGGTAGTAGGCTGCGGTACGCTGTCCTTGCTAATGACAACAGTGTATTCACTGTTTTCTGCCAGGGTTTTCTCCGCGCCGTTTATTTTATATACAGTAATATTGTTTTTGGGATTGATTTGGGCGTACTCTTCGGCAGACATTGCTTTGTGGTGAGCCGGAGCGTCGTCGAATTCGTAATATGTATCTGTGGGAACAAGGCCTATTTCCAGCCGCACCTGTACCGCCGTCAATTTGACCGGCTTGTTCACAACTGGAGGCGCGTCTTCTAGCGGTTTACTGCAAGTGGCAAGCACGCATAAACCAAACAGACTTGCAACCGTGCTTACAGCAACAACCGCGATTGCCGCCGCAACCTGTTTCCGGGAATAAATAAATTTTGGTTTCATCACAAACCTCCTCGTTTAAATAAAATTTCTGCCGCAATTGCGGCAATTACCTCTCTTTTTGCTCTAAGGCAACGCTGATTAAATCTTCAATTTAAATTTAAACAGCATTCTCCTAAGCATAGTATACGGCTATTTCAAAAAAAAGGCAAGCATTTTTGAGGCCAGCAGTTTTACTTTTAATAAAATTACTGATTCTGTTCACTTCCCTATTCAGGGTTATTCCGGTACAGTAGAGTATGGCTTTTGCTATCGACAGGAAAGCGCTCATAAGCCGCCACAACCCGGCGTTTTATGCGCCCAGCGGAAACGTCCCGCAGACCGCGCCTTTTTCGGTAGGCAATGGGCGTTTTTGTTTTACCGCCGATGGGACAGGCTTGCAAAGCGCTGTTCTCTGCCCGGCAGATGCGCATCTGCGTTTTCCTTTCCTTACGATGGCTGAATGGTACTGGCACAGTTATCCTGATGCGCCCGGCGGCGATTTGCGTTTGACACCTTTTGACACCTATGGACGGGATGTGGGCTATGCCACCGATGATGCCGGTCAAGAGAGTTTGTTTTACA